>JBAXPK010000008.1:0-71806 GCA_037132275.1 bacterium | reverse complement strand
GGTCAAGGAGTGTCTCCTTGAAATGGAGAAAGTGGAGACGTGACCCCGATCCCCCGGTCGAAGCCCAGTTCCGCCATAAGCGGAGGACTCTCGGCGAGTTGATTGCACACTTGTTGAAGGAATCGAATGCGAGAGAGCCGCTGGTAGATCAATGTTCGCAGCAGCGCATTGCGATCCACGGGTCTGCGGCCCCGATCTCGGGGAGACTGAGGCCAGGCGGGCAACGAAACAAAAAGTCTGCTCCACCGATGCTTCGAGGGAAGATGCTCTGGTTGAAGAAGTTCCTGTTGAATCATGGTGTCTCCTATATTTGTGATATCCGACGAAAATCGACATCATTCGTCGGTCACCGAGACAGCATGTTAGGAAGTGCAAGACTTTGCCAATGAAGATGTTCAGTAAAAAGGAAATAGGGGTATCACAAAATGAAAGATTTCCTAACTTTGGCCCTATTAGGGTCAAAAAACACCCTTGCGAACCCATAATCACGAAGATTTATCAGTCACAAGCTGTTGAATTGCAGGAAGTTCCGAATAGTTAGGAAATGAAGAAAATGTGTCAATGCAAGTACTTGAAAATAAACGACTTATAATTTTGTGATACCCTGTACGATTACGATTAAGATTAAGTTACTGCCCAGGATTGGCTTTTATGAAATCTCCCGCAGTTTGGGCAGCAAATCATTGTTGACGCAATGATTAACCGCGAGCATGATTACATACCTAGTGGGTGATTTATTCGCCTTTCGATTATGAATGTCATTCCTGCAACAGAATATGCCGAGGAAATCCGGAATCGGCTTGGTCGCCATGTCCGGCAAGTGGTTTTGTTTGGATCCCAGGCCCGTGGTGATGCAGGGGATGGTTCGGATTATGATTTTCTGGTGGTGGTGGATCAAAGAACCCGAGAGGCCCGCGAGGCTGTTTTGGACGCCGGGGTCGCAATGATGAACAGGTATGACCGTCTTTTCGCTTCCCTGCTTTACAGCGACGAGGAATGGCGAAGTATCCAGAGATACCCCTTGGGCTGGAATATTCTAAAGGAGGGGGTTGCCGTATGAACGGCGAAAAGGCTGAACCTGCGGTATTAATGGCCATGCTGGATAAGGCCGATGAGAAACTCCAGGCCGCTCAGCGCGAACTCAAAGACAAGTTTTATGGAGAGTCGGCTTCTCGGGCCTATTACGCTGTCTTTCATGCTGTTTGTGCCGTATTGGCGGGGCGGGGGCTGTCCTTTGCTTCCCATTCTCAAGCGATTGGGGCTTTCAACCGAGAATTCATCAAGACAGGAATTTTCCCGGGCGATACGGCTCGGAAGATACAGAGGTTGTTTGAAGATCGCCAAACGGCTGATTATGACTGGAGCATTCATGTGGATGAGGCTACGGCTATTGAGGATGTTCATGACGCAGAGTGGCTTGTGAGTGCCTGTCGCAAACATCTCGTCCAGACAGGATTCTTGAATGGCGACAGCAGTACGAATATGCCCATTTGACTCCCATGGGCTACTTTCTGACATCCTCACCCCAAAACGCAGTGCCGGGAAAATCCGTTGCGACCCCGAAAACGCATGGCCCCGGTTCACGGTTGCAAGAACGTGGCCTAAGATTCTACAGCGCCGAGGTCGGCGAACAGATGGGGACAGGTTGTTTGTTGAACTCCATCAGGTCTCTCAACCTAAGCGCCTCATGGTTTGATTGATGGCGGGATCACGAAAACCGTGATGGTCTTGTCCGTAGCCATTCACTATGCAAAAAGGATTTGAAAGCGTGTTGACCGGATGGCATATTGCCGTCAGTTAAATTGCCAAATGCCCATCTAGCTCGTGTGGATGAATCAAAGGTGACGGATTACCTTCTGTCGGTCAGCCATCCAGATGGTTCAGCTAAGGCAAGGTTTTTTGATCGGTTCGGTTTTCATGTGTCAAATTGCACTGGGTTTATCATGGCATTGTTGGAGCACGGCCGGGTGAACCCCGTTGCGAATGTGGTGGATAACGAATTCGGGAAGCGGTATAGTGTGGATGGTGAAATCAGATCCCCTGATGGCAGGAATCCGACCATCAGGACTGTTTGGATTGTAGAAGCGGGTTTGGATATCCCACACATGGGCTATTTCCTCACAACCTCACTCGAAAACGCAGTGCCGGAAAAATCCTATGTCAGGCTCCCTAACGCCACAATTCCGGTTTTTTGAATTTCTGTTTGAATTAATACAATTTTGACAACCTGTTTTGCGGGGTGTAGTATTGAATTTCCTGAAAGGCTGGTGTGTCATGATTTTCGGTATCATAGTAGCGGCGGGAAAAAGTGAGCGCATGGGGGCTGATGTGGATAAGGCATTCCTCTCCCTCGGCACTCGCCCGGTGTTGATGTACTCACTTCAAGCCTTTGAACAATGTCCCTTGGTCGACGGGGTGATCCTGGTCGTGCGGAAGGACCGGATGGATGCAGCCCGCGGAATGACCCAGATGTTTGGCTTTTCGAAGGTGCGTAAAGTCGTGGCGGGGGGCGCTTCCCGCCAGCTCTCGGTGATGATCGGTTTGGCGGAACTGGGTGATGACGTAAAGATTGTGGCTGTGCATGACGGCGCCCGGCCCTGTGTGACACCCGCCCTCATCGAGGAAACCATCAAGTCAGCCAAACGGCAGGGAACGGGTGTGGCGGCCGTCAAAGTGACGGATACAATCAAGGAAGTAGATCGGGGAACGGTGGTGTCCCGGACGGTGGATCGATCGAAATTGTGGGCGGTTCAAACGCCGCAGACATTCCGGGTGGACTGGCTGAACAAGGCTTATGCCAATGCCAAAAAGAAAAAATTGGCGGTGACTGATGAAGCCTCGGCGGTTGAGGCTTTGGGAGAACAAGTCCACCTGGTGCCCGCTTCTGTAACCAATATCAAGATAACCACTCCCGCGGACCTGGCGTTAGCGGGAATGATTTTGAAGGTTTAGAGCTATGGCGAACGTGAAATATGCTGTTATGGGTGATATCCATGGAAATTGGGAAGCCCTCAGCGCCGTGCTTGAAGATGCCCATTCACAGGGAGTGACCAATTACACCTGCGTGGGAGACATGGTGGGTTATAACGCCAACCCCTCGGAATGTCTGCGGAAAATTCGCGAACTGAAGGCAATTTGTGTGCGGGGCAATCACGATCATTACTGCTCGCATGACGAGTGTATTCGTGATTTTCATCCGTTGGCCGCCAATGTGGTGGATTGGACCCGGAATCAATTGACGGATGACGAGCTGGGCTTCCTGAAGCAGCTTAAACTGGTTCGGGTGGTCAGCAGTTTCACTCTGGTGCATAGCACGCTGGATATGCCGGAAAAGTGGGGATATGTCTTCGACGAGCTGGAGGCGGAGTCCAATTTCAATTACCAATCCACCACGGCTTGTTTTTTTGGACATACGCATCAACCCGTGGTGTTTGAGAAATCCGGGTATGTCCGCCGTATAAACCACGTCGGGAAAATCCCGGTTACGCTGGGAAAGAAGTATTTTATCAATGTCGGCAGCGTCGGGCAGCCGCGGGATGGCGATAATCGGTCATCTTATGCTATTTATGACACCACGGCGCGTCAGTTTGAGCTTCGGCGGGTGGAGTATGACATCAAAACCGCCCAGAAGAAGATTATCGCCGCCGGCCTTCCCGAACGGCTGGCCGTCCGGCTTGGATTGGGAGTTTAGTCCTACGCCGTTCGCTCCGCATGTCGTTTATCCTTGCAGAAAAATAGTTCGCAATAGGATGACGATATGATAGCGTTTGGCAGTTTTTTAGGGGAATGCGGCATGAATTTGAAGAAGCTCTTATCTGAAGACACTATCATCCTCAATCTGAAGGGAACAACCAAAGAGGAAATCATTGAGGAAATGATTGATCTGTTGGTGGTGAGAGGCCGGATCAGAGACCGGGATGCGGCGCTAACGGCCGTGTTGGAACGTGAACAGAAGATGTCCACGGGGATGCAGCATGGGATCGCTATTCCCCACGGCAAGACCGATTCTGTGGACAAACTGGTGACTGCTCTGGCGTTGAAGAAAGAGGGCGTGGATTTTGCCTCCATGGATGGAAAGCCGTCGACCATTTTCGTCATGACCATCTCTTCCATCAGTCGGACAGGCCCCCACATTCAGTTTCTTTCGGAGATCAGTCAGATTTTGAATGATCCTGAAAAGAGGGAGCGAATTCTGCAGTCCCAGACCCCCTCCGAAGTGCTTGATGTCCTGACGATTTGAAGTGCTGATCAATATGATTCAGTTTACCGTTGATTCTGGACTGTGTACAAGGTGCGGCCTTTGCGTCCGGGATTGCCCGGCCCAGATCATTAAGAAGGAAGGCGCCACTGTGCCGCGGATTGAGCCGGATCAGGAGTCCCTCTGTTATCAGTGCCAGCACTGCCTGGCCATCTGTCCAACGGCCGCCCTGTCTATTCTAGGCCGCAATCCCGCCAACAGCTTGCCTCTGAAAGCGGGGAGTTGGCCAACGCTGGATCAAATTGAACGGTTTGTCAGGGGACGCCGCAGTATCCGCCAGTATCAGGACGAGAACGTGGACCCCGCTCTGATCCAGCGTTTGCTCGCTTCGTTGGCGAATGTGCCGACCGGCGTGAACCGGCGGGAACTGACCTTTACCGTAATCGACGATAAGACCGTCATGCAGGGAATTCGGGAAAAAGTATACAAGGCCCTGGTCACGGCGGGACCTGGGCGCGTTCCGGAATATCTCGCTAATGCTGCATCGGCCTATTTCGACAAGGGAATTGACCGGGTATTCCGCGGGGCTCCGCATGCCCTTGTTGTGTCCGCCCCGCCCGATGCGCCTTGTCCGAACCAGGATGTAACGTTGGCTCTGGCCTATTTTGAATTTTTGGCCCAGAGCGCTGGTCTGGGAACGGTGTGGTGGGGGATGATGCGATCAATCTTTGAGGCATTACCGGACCTGAAGCCTCTGATTAATCTCCCGCCCGATCATGTCTATTACGCCATGCTCTTTGGAGCGCCTGCCATCCATTTTTCACGTACCGTTCAACGTGATGACGCGGCCGTGATCAGAAGAGTAGGGCGATAAGAAAGGGAGACGTGAGGACGATATTCGCGGGCGCAGAACCAGGCGATGGTTACGAAGGTATTGTTCGCCCTAAGGTGTCCGAAGAAAGGCTATTATTATGAATGCACTTTGGGTGGGAATTGTCATTTTGGGAGTAATCGTGTTGGTTGCAAAAGTCGGTCTGGGTGGATCAGGGGCGAACAGCGCTGCGGCCAAAGAGAAGATCAAACAAGGCGCCATGGTACTTGATGTTCGTACCCCGGCGGAATATGAATCCGGGCATTACCAGGATGCGAAGAACATCCCCTTGCAGGATTTGCAAAATCGCCTGGATCAACTTGGCGACAAGAAGAAGGCCATCGTGGTTTACTGCGCTTCCGGGATGAGGAGTGCCAAAGCGGCCAATATTCTCACCGCCGCTGGATTTATGGATGTCACCGATGCGGGAGGGTTGAGTAATCTGGGACAATCAGGAAGCCGGGCGCGATAAACAGATAGTAAATTGTGTCAAACCTCATGGCTGAGTTCATTCATTCTGTGTCAGCGTGCCTCTTGGGACATCGGTGTCTTTGACCATCCTTGAATTTCCTTAACAATTCGCTCCCGAATCAACTCTCCCACGTATTCCAATCTGCCATGAATCTGTCAAATACAGGAAGGGGCGCAATGGCGGCACAAATAGTGCTCATATTAATAAGGCGACCTGAGGTTGGTGATGATTGGAACGGCGCTCACGGTGCCACAAGTTTCCGACTCGACTGGCCGACTGGGGAACCCGGCAGTAGGTAAATGCTGGCCACAATCACCGCGGCTTACGAGTCGCGGTTATTTTTTGTCCTGATCGTACCCCTGCCCGGCAGTTCTTGTCTGCTACTCTAAATTTGGAACGGGGCCTTTGACAAACCCCCTCGACACTCATCATGCCCACCCGTATATTCCATAAGTGCACAGGGGAATAAATCAACATGTTCGGACTAACCCATAGGCGGCGACAGCGATTGATGACTCAACCATTCCCCGATGATTGGGTCGGGATCATTCAGCGCAATGTTCCATTTTACAATCGTCTATCTCCTGAAGATCAGCGGGAATTGCAGGGGCATATCCAAGTGTTTCTGGATGAGAAGCGGTTCGAGGGGTGCGGCGATCTCATCATTACCGACGAGATCCGGGTAACAATTGCCGCGTACGCCTGTGTGTTGCTGCTCCATAGGGAGACTGACTATTACCCCTTGCTGGTTACTATCCTGGTATATCCCCACACTTTTGTGGTCTCACGATACCAGGAGGGGCCGGCTGGACAACTGATCGAGGAGACCCAGACCCTGGTGGGTGAATCCTGGCGGCATGGAAACGTCGTATTGGCGTGGGACGAGGTGCAGCATAGCGCCTTTGATCTTCACGATGGGCATAATGTGGTGTTTCATGAGTTTGCCCATCAACTTGATGAAGAGGATGGATCCGCCAATGGAGCGCCAATACTTCCCCGTCGCCACATGTATGGCGCATGGGCTCGCATTTTGGGGAAGGATTATGCCGAACTGGTGCGCGATACGGAAGAGGGGCGCCCGTCAAACCTGGACCAGTACGGCGCCACGAATCCGTCAGAGTTTTTTGCCGTCGCAACAGAGGCATTTTTTGAGATACCCGTCAGACTGCGTGATCAACATCCCGAACTCTACGAGGAACTTAAACTCTACTATCGGCAGGATCCGGCGGCGGGTGGGTGATGTAGTCTAACATTATCCGCTTGTTACTCACCGCCAAGAGGGAATACAGTCAGACGGTGTTAATCAAATAAAGGAGACCATCATGAAGACCAAGAGTGAAGTCATTGCAGAATTGGCTGAAACAGTCGGAGTCGAAAAGAAGCAGGCGGCGGATTTACTGGAGGCCCTCGTCAAGATGGCGGTTCGCGACGCCTCGGAGGGTTTCGTCATTCCCGGCCTGGGAAAACTTGTTAAGGTGGAGCGTGCGGCCCGGACGGGTCGTAATCCTGCCACTGGCGCGACGATTCAGATTGCCGCCAAGACTGTCCTGAAGTTCAAAATCGCCAAGGCGGCCAAAGATGCGGTTTTGACACCGGGGTGAGCGGCCGGGGCTCCATGAATATCGGAATCATTGGTTGTGGCATAATCGGTTCCCGCATGGGGCGGAGTTGGCAGAAGGCGGGACATTGCGTCATCGGGTGGAACCGGACTCCTTCCAACGCAAAAGAGGCTGGCTTCCCCCTTGCGGATTCACCCGCAGAAGTGGCTCGTCAGTCAGATATCATTATGGTCGTTGTCGCCGATCCTCCCGCTTTGATGTCCGTGACCGAGGGGGCGCTGGGCCTTGCCCGGGTCTCTCTCAAGGGGAAAGTCGTTCTGAACGCCAGTACGGTCGGTCCCTCGGACAACCAGCGTGCGGCTCGCCTTATTCAGGACTCTGGCGGCGAATTCCTTGAAGTTCCCTTTACCGGCAGCAAGGTCGGAGCAGAAACCGGAAAGCTCGTGTTCTATGTGGGAGGAGACCAGGATCTGGCTGCCCGCATGCAGCCATTGCTCCTTCAGATAGGCCAGAAATGTTTTCACTTTGGAGCCGTCGGCACTGCCTCCGATGCCAAGCTGATCATGAACATGATGTTGGCCAACCTTATGGAAGCTATGATCGAGGGATTGGTCTTTGCCGGGAAGGCCGGACTGGATATGGCCACCTTCATCGAGGCCTACAAGATGAACGCGGGGTACTCGGTGCTAGCTGACATGAAGATCGGGAAAATGCTGGCCGACGACTATTCCACCCATTTTTCTCTCAAGCATATGGATAAGGATATCCGGATCGCCCTGGATCGGGCGGCTGAACTCAAAGCCGCCTGCCCATTAACCGAGCGGCTTAAGGACATCTTCTCAGAGGCCATGCAAGCTGGCTTGGGAGCGGAAGACTTTTCCGTGCTCTATCGGCTGATTTCTGAAAAATCCGCAGCACTGAAGTGAGCCATTGAAAAGGTATGGCGCGCCTGACAGGAGTCGAACCTGTAATCTTCTGATCCGAAGTCAGATGCCTTGTCCATTAGGCTACAGGCGCATGGTGGGCCGGCAAGGGCTCATAGAGGGCGCTTATGGTGGAGGGTTAGCCCTTGCGAGTCAAGCTTGAGTTCTCGCCGGACTGCCTCTATCCTATATCCAGTGTTTTATTATTTATCCATAACCCATAACTTTCAAGACCTATGCCTCCACAATTTGTTTTCCAGACTCAGAACCTGACGAAGATGTACAGCGACAAGACGGTCTTCCAAGACATCAATCTGTCGTTTTATTATGGCGCCAAAATTGGCATTGTTGGAGAGAACGGTTCCGGCAAAACCAGCCTGTTGCGCATTTTGGCAGGCCTGGATAACGATTTCATGGGTACGGCTACGCTTACCAAGGGCATGCGGGTAGGCTATGTGCCCCAGGAGCCACAACTGAATCCTGCGAAAACGGTGCGCCAAAACCTTGAGGAGGCCCTGGAACCGGTTCATGCGTTGATTCGCCGTTACGATGAGGTGGCCGACAAAATGGGCGAGAAACTTCCCAAGGCCGATATGGACAAACTCATGGATGAAATGGGTCGTCTTCAAGACCAGATTGATGCCATGGATGCGTGGGAGGTCGACCGCCTGGTGGATGTTGCCTCCGATGCCTTGGTACTACCCCCGGATGATGCCGATGTGACGAAGCTTTCCGGCGGTGAACGTCGCCGGGTGGCCCTATGCAAGGTTCTGTTGGAAAAGCCGGATCTATTATTGCTCGACGAACCTACCAACCACCTCGATGCCGAGACCGTCGCCTGGTTGGAAGCGACCTTGCGGGAGTATCATGGCACCGTCATCATTGTTACCCATGACCGATATTTTCTCGATCATATTACCAAGTGGATCCTGGAACTCGACAACGGGCGCGGGATTCCGTTCGAGGGGAATTACTCCTCCTGGTTGAAGCAGAAAGCCGCGGTGTTGAGGCAGGTTGAGAAGAAGGAGAGTCAACGACAGAAAGTGCTGGCCAATGAACTCGAGTGGCTGGGCACGTCCGCCCTCGGGCGTCGTACGAAAAGTCAGGCCCGTATCGCCCGGTATGAGGAACTGTCGAGCCAGCGATTTGAGGCGCGCAAGGATGACATTTCAATCCAGATCGCGCCCGGTCCCCACCTGGGCAACAAAGTGGTGATTCTGGATTCTGTGACCAAGGGATATGACGGCACGCCGCTGCTGGAGCAGGTATCGTTCAATCTCCCGCGCGGGGCCGTGGTCGGTGTGGTGGGCCCGAATGGGTGCGGAAAGACGACATTATTCCGTCTGATTATCGGCCAGGAGCATCCCGATGCAGGCACCGTTACCCTTGGCGAGAGCGTGCTATTGTCCTATGTGGATCAGCACCGTGATGCCTTGCGCGACGATATGACCGTGTTCGAGGAGATTACGGATGGACGGGAAGAGGTGGAACTCGGGGATCGCACGATGAACTCCCGGGCCTATCTCTCGCGATTTAATTTTCGCGGGCCACAGCAGCAGAAGAAGGTAGGAAAGCTCTCCGGCGGTGAGCGCAACCGGGTGCATCTGGCCAAGATGCTGCGGCGGGGCGGGAACGTGCTGTTGCTCGACGAGCCGACTAACGATCTGGATGTGAATACCATGCGCGTGCTCGAAGAGGCGATTATGGAGTTCCCCGGCTGCGCCATGGTCATCAGCCATGATCGTTATTTCCTGGATCGTATCTGCACCCATCTGCTGATCTTCGAAGGCGACGGAAAGCTCCGCTGGTTCGAAGGTAACTTTGCCGACTACGAGGAAAAACTGTTGGCCGCCAATAGTGACCGCCTGCTCCACCGCCGGGGGAAATACAAGAAGCTTGCGCTACGGTAGAAGCGGATCCCACCAAAAGTCCTAGAATTGATAGATTTGTCAGATTGATAAGAAACCATCGTTCATGGGATTATTATTCCATTGAATCGTGAAAATATTATCGATTGAGCGTTGTGTCGGATGGGGTTTTGGGGACGGGGCGAACATTTTTTGTCTTAATTCATTAAGAAAGGCGTCAAGCAATGTGTCGTAATTATAAAGTTGGGAAGGTGTGCATGTCCATTCTGAGTTTGAATCGCGGTCGGGTACGGAGCACTGTTGGGACGATTTCTTTGGCGGCCATGTTTGTTTTGGGCGCCCTGAGCGCACAAGCTGCCCCCCTGACGGCGGCGGTGCAGATCATTTCACGCCCCGTTACCCCGCAAAATATCAAGGATTGGGGACTAACCAATACGACCCAGAAGTCCCATGGTTTGGTCAACAATGGAATAGGTCAGCCAATTTATTTGGAGGCTCTCGTTACGAAAGCGGCGGTGGTAACGAATGTAACATGGAGTCTTACGGTGCCGACGGGATCCGGGGTAACCAATCTTCTGGCGAGTCCGATTACGAACGGCGTGCCTCCCTATGACATTGGCGATCAGATAGCCTATCAAGTTGCGGATCGAAAAGTACTTGTCCCTGACGTTGTTGGTTCCACCCTCAAAGGTGACTATACCGTTATTGTGACGGTGAGTGTCTCGAATGGCCCCGTCCGTGCGTCTACGAATATATTCTTTGGATCTAAATACCAGGGCATGTACGGAGATGATGTGAATCTTGGCTGTGAAACCTGTCACTACCAGTTGCCCACTGATAATCCCAAGATGACGTGTGTATCGAATGTTGCGCTGACTGCGCACGCGTCGGCATTCACCCGCAAGATCAACGGCGAAGCGGGTTCTGGCTTCAAGGTGACCTGCGCTTCCTGCCATGTGCTTGGATATGACACCACGGCGGCCTCGACCAATAATGGATTCGATGACCTTATGCTTCAGACGGGGTGGACTTGGCCGACCAATTTGGCGAGCGCTGCGGCGACAAATAACTGGGCACTCATTCCTTCCGCATTACAGGTTAAGGCTAATATCCAGTGCGAAAGTTGCCATGGGCCGGGACTCCGGCACATGTTGGGTGGTGGCAAAACCAACGCGATTGGCGTTTCACTCAGTGCGGGTGATTGCGGGGCCTGTCATGATAGCATGACCCACCACGTCAAGAATTTTGAGTGGGGTCAGTCAATGCATGGCAGTGGTGATCAAGTGAACCGATCCGGTAACACAGATGGCTCCTGCGGAATTTGCCATTCCACCAAGGGATTTGTTGATTTCAGGGATCCCGGATACCGGTTGACCGACAGCACAAAAACCAATTATGTGCGCGGAACCTACAATGAGGGCATTACCTGTGCTGCTTGTCATGATCCGCACAGCACGGGCATGGGGGCTTATCAGCTTCGGGATCTCCCTAGTTTTACGATTGCGACAAACCGGGTGATTACCACGGGTGGAGATGGTCGTATTTGTATGAACTGCCATCATGATCGTAATGATGCTGAGGTTAAGGCCGTAACCGGAATTAGTACAAACAGTGGGTTTATTTCAGTTGGTGGCGCTCCCCATCATGGCGTGCAAGGTGATATGTTGTTTGGGACGAATGCGATCCAGTACGGAATGACTATGCCAACGTCACGGCACTGGGAAGTTTGTTCCAACACCTGTGTAACCTGTCACATGCAGGAGACGCCGGCGAACATGAACACCAATGCGTTGAATCGAGTGGGGGGCCACACCTTCATGATCGCGTATGATGGCGGCGGTAACCCCAGCAACGCGGTGGAACTGACAGAGGCTTGTGCCCCCTGTCACGTGGGTATTGACGGCTTCAACTTTGGTGGTGAAGATTACGATCAAAATGGCCGCGTGGAGGGTGTTCAACAGGAAATCACCAACATGCTTGTTCAGTTGACATGGTTGCTGCCGCCCTACAATGGGCTCTATGTCAGCAATAACTTGATATTCCGAAGTTCAACAACGGGTGGTGCTCCTATTAACCCCGCTAATACAGCGAGGGGCATATCGTTGAGAAAAGCGGCCTATAACTATTGGTTCGTTTGGGAGGATCGTAGTTTGGGTGTACATAATCCCAAATATGCCGCCGCCCTGCTCCGCGCTTCAATCGATGACTTGAAGGGCGGAATTGATGTGGATCGTGACGGCTTGGTGGATAGTTGGGAGATCAAGTATTTCGGAAGCATCACGAACCAAAATGGATCGGGTGACGCGGATGGTGACGGGCTCTCCAATGCCCAGGAACAGGCTGCCGGAACCAATCCGATTCTGGTGGATACGGATGGGGATGGAGTCTCTGACTATGTTGAATTGACGTCGGGATCCGATCCGCTGAGTGCGCTTTCCGTACCTGCGGTTGGCACCAACTCGGTGATGATCTTGCCTGCTGTTGAGCTAGGCTATCGGCCCGGCGCGATGGGTGTGACGCAGCAGTTCCAGACCATCACGTCATTGGGGCTTGGCAGTACTTGGACTAACATTGGTCCCAGTTTCGTCAGCTCAAATAGCATGTTCTATAATCTGCAGTCTCTTCGCAACTCAACCAACCGGTTCTATCGGGTGATTACTCCGTAAGGAGCAAACTCTGCGCGGGGCGGAATTGTTTATCAATTGCCGCCCCGCGTATTATTTTGTAAAAGAGATGCCTTCAGATTGACTAGACGATGAACAAAGTCACAATCAGTTGGTGCTGGGTAATCTCTGGGTTTTTTGCTGGCGTTGCGCGCCAGCTTTTCCCGTTTATGGGGATCGTTGCCAGTTTTGCGCTTATTCCTGTCAGCGGATATTCCGATGCCCCTTCTGTAATCTCCTATCCGGTGAAGCCCCAATATGAAGGGCGTATACGGATGGACTATGATTATCGGGCCGAAGGAACATCGAAAGATCAAGATCTTTACGGGTTCTGGTATGGGAGCGCGCGTGACCTTGCGAATGGGCAATTTGATTTCTATGCTTCGGGCCGCGATCATGCAGATCTGGACGGATCCTCCTCGTTTGACGGGACCTTCCGCAGTGTGGATGACGCCAAGGGGGTGACTGAAGATCGCTTGCTGCAGGCGTATGGGGATGTCCATGACCGGGATGGCCGGATGCGGCTTCGACTGGGACGTCAGTATATTGACGTTGCGGATTATCTCCAAATCGATGGCGGACAGGTGACGCTTTTTGAGAACGGCCCTCTTGGCGGCAGGTTTTATTTCGGCCAGCCTGTCAGTTACTATACCTCGGTGTCCGGTGATCTTGCGGGCGGACTTTCTCTTGCCGGTCGCCCTTGGACAGGAAATCAGACACGATTCACCTATTCCGAATTCTGCGATGACAGTGAAGGTCAGGCCGATCAAAACTACTTTATTGATTTTCAGCAGGAGCTATCGGAAACGTTGCGGACCCGTGCCCAGATGTCTATCCTCAACGACGAGTTCCGAATGGCACAACTCGACAGTTCCTGGTTTGCGCCTGACGGTAACACCGACCTGCACGTGGGCGTCAGCCGCTGGGGACAGTTCGATGCCAAAACCAGGGCCTATTCGCCTCTCTACAATCAACTCGGGACCCAGCAGCCATACACCTACCTTTACACCAGGTTGGCGTATGCTTTCAACCCCAGATGGATGCTTTCACCCGGCGTGTCATACCGACTTGCCGATAGCAGTGACCAGAATTTCAACAACCGAAACTATGGCGACTACGATCTAACGCTGACTTATGAGCCTGTCAAGGCGGTTAGTTCGTCCCTCTCCGTGCAGTATTGGGATGTGGATGGGGGCGACAGCTTTTTGGGATTGAGCGGGGAAGTGCGTTACCGGTATCGAAGGCTATGGGAAGTCAGCATCGGCTCCGCCTATGTGGACTATACCTACCAAAGCTATTCCGACCTTTCTTATTCCATCAATGGCGGCTCGACGGTATTACATGCTGATGGTAGCGTTACGGAGGAAACTCCTTATACGCTCACGTATTTTCTTCGGACAAAATGGAATGTCACCCGCAGGCTGGTCTTGCGGTTGCAGGGCGACATTGAGGATAGAAAAGGGGCGGAGGACCTGGCCTTCAGGGGCCGCGGATCGGTCGAGGTGCGATTTTGAAAATAGAGCTTAAGGGGAAACAATTTCATCCATGGATGGCGATCATCTTGCTGTCCTCAATGATAATGGTTGGATGTAACAAGGACGATGACTATCGGATAGCATTCAGTCACAACCTGCACGTTACGGAGAACGGGATCGCGTGTTCGGACTGCCATGGGAAAATGACGGACGGTCGGTTTTCGATTCCCACTCACGCCTCCTGCAAAGACTGTCACGAAGATTGGATTGCGACTCAAAAGATTGACGCAAAAACCTGCGGGATGTGCCATAAAATCAAGGATTTGCGCGAATTGTCCCTGGATAAGCCCGGCAAATTGCCGCCTGAAACGAGTCGCATTTTTGTGCATACTGCCGCCTTAACGAACCGGTGTGCGGACTGCCACGGGATGCTGTTGGAGAAAAAAATAGTCCGGGTCCCCGAGATGACGCACCCGATAAAGGCCGGAATACGCGAGAAAGCGCATCGATGGGGAATGGATTGCGCCGCGTGTCATACGGGGCTCGATCGTAGCACGCCCCCGCCGAATCATCGTCAAAACTGGATGCGCCGGCATGGCGCGTTGGGCATCGAGCCGGATAATGTCTGTGGCGTGTGTCATAGCGAACAATCATGTCGGGAATGCCATCAGGTTACGATGCCTGCCTCGCACAATAACTTGTGGAGGCTGAAAACCCACGGCATGCAGGCCGAGTGGAATCGATCCCGATGTCTGGTGTGTCATCAGCAGGATTCCTGTGATGCCTGTCACGCCGATACAAGGCCCCAGTCCCACAATGCCGGGTGGAGGCAGAATCACTGTCTGAACTGTCATCCCAGCAAGAGTACTGGATCGGGGTGTACAGTGTGTCATGAAACCACTATAAGTTCACATCCCAACCCGCATGCCGCCGGGTGGCGGGATCAGCACTGCAACAGTTGTCATGCGGGCTCTCCTGAGCAGCAAACCTGCAGTGTCTGTCATGGCTGGGGAGGCGGGCTGTCAGGTCACCCCGACCCGCATGGGGCCGGTTGGCTAACTCAGCATTGTGACAGTTGCCATCCAGGTTCGCCGGACGCGCAGCAGTGTGGTGTCTGCCATGGAGGGGGGATCATAGAGGGACACCCCAGTCCGCATCCCGCAGGGTGGCTTTCCCAGCATTGTAACAATTGCCATGCTGGTGCGCCCAACGCTGATAAGTGTGCGATATGCCATGTTGGTGTAACCTCGGTGGCGAATCATCCCAATCCGCATTCAGCAGGGTGGCGTGAGCGTCACTGTTCTTCCTGTCACGAAGGAACGCCTGAAGCGAACCAGTGCGCCGTATGCCATCCGGGTGGGAATAGCAGTCAGATTCACAGTAGTTTCTGGCCCATCTTCCACAATCATATGAACACTAAGAATTGTAGTTTCTGCCACGATCAGATCTGATCATTGGTTCCGAAGCGACGGGAGTAGGGACGAGCTGAGAGCGACTCGGGTGGCGAACAGGATCCAGAGAAGTTGGAGCAGGGCTAGCCCACCGATAAAAAGGATCATACTTAGCCAGTGAGGCGTAATGCCGGGGGCCTGAAGACTTGGCCAAATGGCCGCCAGGGATGCCGTGATCCCGGCCGCAAGACCTAAGGAAAGAAGAACACCATGCTCGGCGACAACAATCCTACGCACCTGTTGATCGGAGTAGCCGATGGCGGTCAGAAGGGCTAATTCGTCCCGTCGTTCCTGAATGTTGCGCAACACCACCACCGCCATTCCTGCACTTCCGAGAAGCATGCCCAGTCCACCCAGAACCAGGAACATGGCCATGTAAGTGGATTCTACCTCATAAAATGTTTTTAGTCGCTCGACCGTAGAAGTGAGATTCACGCCCCATTTGCCCAACTTGAGAGAAAGCGCATCCTGTATGCGCCGCTCGTCTCCCGGTGGGGTATCAATCAGGAACATCCTGTATCCGTTTTCCGATGGGTAATGTGCGGAAAATGAACTGGCCGGGATCAGGATCGCACCTTGGAAGACCGAAAGGCGCATGGGAAGCGTGCCTAAAAGTTTTACTTTGAATGTTCCGCCCCATTCATCCCTGAACGTCAAGGTATCGCCTTGTTCTTGTCCCACTTTCTTCTGCAACCCCCATTGGGCGGTGTTGGAGTCACCTACCAACCCCGGAACCGTGTCTCCGTGGACAGAGGCGGCCATCAATGGAGCCCACACTCGTTCATCTATGGGTTGAAATGCGCCCCGTTTTTCAAATTCATTTGGATCAACCCCGATTAAGGGGGGTGTTTGCGCGCGGTTGAGGTTCAGGCAACTGGCATCGTCTCCGTCACGGACTTTCATGCATACGATTCGGACTGAGTTCAGTTCAGGAATCTGGTCGAGCCTGAATTTGCGTCGGCCTTCTGCACTATTGAGGTTTTCCTGTATGGGTAGCGTTGATTCGCCGAATAGGGCAAATCCGCCCGTTCCTGAATCACGCCGTGACGCTCCACCTGCGATATCCTCCTGCATGGACGACACAGCGAGAATAAGAAAACAACCGCAAGCAAGGAGTGCGGTTACTGTCAGACTCCGCGAGCGTCGCCTTCCCGCATTCCGGAAACCCAGCGTCAGGATCGTCAGCGGTCCGCAATTCCGCCCCAGGTGTATCAAGAGTTCACGTCCGAGTCCGAGAAAGGAAATGAGGAGCAGGCTGCCGGATGCAAAGAAAACAGGTGCGATGTTCTGCATTCCGTTAACTGTGGCGTATGCGATCAGGCCAAGGGCAGCCATTATGCCGGCGATCCAGGCGAATCGGGGAATCCACCCCAGGCCCCTCCAAGAAAGGGGACTAACTTGTTGAGTGGTTGCTGACGCCTCCTCACCGGAAAGCAATTCATGCGCCGATTTCCCGGTTTGTCGCCGTATTGTCAGAATCAATGTGCCCCATGCAAAAACAAAGCTCAGGAGGATTCCCGTTCCAATGGTCATCCAGCTTGCATGATATCGAATCTCCGCATGGGCAACCGCCCCCTGCCACCCGTGTTGGAGTCCCCAGATCATGGCTCGTGTGTATAAGGTTCCGAGCCAAGCACCGGCCAAAGATCCGGCCACGGCAATCAAGGTGCTTTCATGAATAAACAGTCGCCGCACCTGATGCGTTCGATACCCGACGGCCAGGAGAAGTCCGGTTTCCTGGGAGCGCTGTTGAATCCCGAACGCAAACAACAAGCCGGTTAGCATCAGACTCGCCACAATCAGAAAAAGACTCATCCCTAAAAAAAGTTGTCCGAAATCCATGGCCTCACCGGCCGCCTTAAGGGCGGTCTCGCGGGTCGGAAGAAAGGCCAAACCGAAATCGGCTGGATCCATACGGGGCCGCAGCGCCTCGGTGATTCCCTCCGCTCCGTCCTCATTTGCCCGGAAGCGGATCGCGGTGAGATTGCCGAAATGGTTGGCCCACATAGCCTGTCCCGCCTTCAATGTCACCATGGCTTTTGGGGTAGCCCGATAATCATTCCAGTAGGCTTCGTTCGCCGGATCCCCGACTTTGTCTTTTAGGAGGGGCATCCCAATATCCCACTCCGCACACTTTCCAGCATCGGTTAATCCCGGGAAATGGGGACCCCTTTCCCTCTCTCCGGTCATGTCGCCCATCTCTATTATCCGGCGAATCTTGAATGTTCTGCTTTTCTCCACAAAACTATTCCAGGGGGTAAACTCAAAATAGGATAGCCGGATTGAATCGCCGCAGCCTGCCGCCAGACAATCCGCCAGCCATCGGTTCACGATGATCTCGTCATCCGCCATTTCCGGCGGCACCGCCCCTAGGGCAGGATCTGAAGAGGGGGCCAGGGCGATCACGAAAGAGTAGGGGGTTTCCCGAACGGGGGTGCCGTCAACCCGGGAAATTGAATTGACGAGATATGTGAGCGCCCCGACTGATTTCTCGAAGTCTGACACCACCGCCCCGATAGCCGGATCCATGAAAATCCGGTTACTCTCCAGCTGAAATAGACGTCCCCCCTCAAGGGTTTTTATCGCAAGGCCGACATCCTCAATTCGCCAGACTTTCCGGATGGCCTGATTCAATGACTCCGCCGATTGGCTTGTTCCTCCTCCAGCCAGCAAAACATTGGCTTGCTGGGTTAACCCAGCGGCTTGCTGAAGCCATTTCAGACTGACGAAAGCCGTATTGGGAATACGTTGATTGGCGGCCAGGCTGAAACGGCCCAACCGGGCATCGGGAATAATGTCCGTAACAGAAAATGTGCCGCGCAGGGTGTCTTCTCCCCCGCGCGACGAGAGGGGGGCATCCTTTGACATGAGAGATGGTTTGCTAAAGCGTATGGATAGGAGGTCTCCACGTTTCACCTGAAGTTCGGCAGCCAGTTTTTCATTGATGGCAACTCCGTCATCGGCAAGCGTCGGACCTTGGTCTATGGCAAACCTCCAGAAGCGATCATCAATCCCGACAATCTGGATGGCATTTATCTGCCGCGGCTCATCACCGGTTTTCTTTTGATTCAGGGCGATTCCGCGTAGGAGCAGCGCTGGCACCACTTGGGTTCCCGTTTCCTGTTCCAGACGAATCGCCAGATCCTCTTCAAAAAAACGCCCTCGGCTCTCCAAGGCACACTGAATACGGCCGAGACGCAGCAGGGCCGAGTTCATGAGGCTGAACTTTACCGAATCACCGACTAGCATCGCCCCGACGAGAACGGCGCCGGCCAGCATGGCACCGGCCAGCACCATCCCGTGAGCACGCCGGTAGAATACCGCACTGCGGAAACTGAGTCTGAAAAACGTCATGTTACACCAGTTGGCCGTCGATTAGTTCATAGACCCTGTCCATACGTTTTGCCAGCGACCGGGAATGGGTGACCACGATTAGTGTCATTGCCTCTTGTTTATTCATCATGAGCAGGAGGTCGGCCAGCCGGTCGGCTCCGGATCGGTCCAGGGAGCCAGTCGGTTCATCCGCCAGCAGGAGGCAGGGGCGGTTAATCAGGGCCCGGGCAACGGCGACGCGTAATTGCTCGCCGACTGACAACTGTCCGGGCCGATGATTCAAGCGTGTGGCGAGGCCGACTTGTTCAAGCAAAGCCCGGGCCCGATGCCTGGCGCCGTCGGAGTGTCGGTTGACCAGGGTTGGAACCAGAACATTTTCCAAAGCATTGCACTGCTTCAGAAGATGATGCATTTGGAAAACCAGTCCAATTTTTTCGTTTCGGATCACCGCCTTTTCGGCGTGGGTCAGGGTGATCAAACTCTGCCCGTCGAGCGTCAGGGAGCCGGTGGAGGGAACATCCAGTGTGCCCATGATGTTTAATAGGGTGCTTTTCCCCGATCCTGATGGGCCCACAATCGCTATAGTTTCGCCCGCATTTACCTGCAGCGTAATATCTTTCAATACCTGTAGTCCGCCCGCATCAGGCGCCGGATAGGTTTTTCCGATGTGTTTTAGTTCCAGCAAGGGTGAAGTCATGGAATCTCCTCGGTGCCAGTCTGGCTCGCGGGTTGAAAGAGGACAATATATCCGTCATCCGTTCCCACGATCATTTTGCCTGACGTGACGGCTGGCGGTGACATTGAATCGCATACCTTATCGATCCATACCGTTTTGCCATCCGCCAGCTTGAGCAACGAGAGTGCTCCGCCGGAGGTTACCACCACTTGATCGCCAACCACCAGAGGTGAGGTCGGATTGCCTTGCGTGGAAACGCTCCAGATCTTTTTCCCATCCGCCCGATTCAGGCAGTAGATGGAACCATCATTGGAACCGGCAACGATTCGGTCCGCCGTCACGGCCGGAGTTGTGAATATTTCACTTTCCGCCACACGATTCGTCCACACGAGGCAAAAGGTTTTCAAGTCAGCGCAAACAATGGAGCCATCTCGAGTTCCCACAAACGCCTGATTCCCATCGATCGTCACACCGCCTGCGACGGGACCCCGTTCCTCGAATTCCGTTTTCCCGACCACGTCGCCGGTGTCGGCAGAAATATAATGCAGGGCGGAATCACAGCCGCCAAACACGATGAGACCCGTGCCGACAGCCGGTGAGCCATCCGAACGGCCGCATGGTTTCGAAGCCCAAATCACGCGGCCATTGGTGAGATCGAGCCGGTACAGGCTACCGTTGTTGCGCGACAGGGCGATCACGCTGACTCCGTGCTTGTCATCCGGCTTCATCCAATTCAAAGCGCCATAGATATCGTCGCCGATTTTGACTTTCCATTTCAATATGCGATTTTCGGAATCAAATGCATAAATCAAACCCTTGTCGGTTCCGGCGATGATCAACCCGTTTACCCAGAGCGGGGGCGTTGAAAACAACTCCTGCGGTGGCCGGGGCATTTTGGGTAGGGTTGCGGTCCAACGCTTTACGCCTTCGGAGTTCAAGGCGACAACTCCGCCGCGATCCGTTACCGCGTAAATCCCGTGACCGTTAACGGCGGGAGTCTGCGACACTGGTTCCCCGACCTTGAAGCGCCACCCGACAGACATCGTGTCAGGAAAGGCGGCAGCCGATATCCCCTGTAGGGCTGACAAGAGCACAACCCCCAGTGCCAGGGATGCCCCGCCACCGGGAAATTTTATTATTGGCGCAGGCATTGCTGATATACCTTCATGACACGCTCTGCCATTATGTTTACGTTAAAATAGGTCTGAACGTTGGTTAGTCCCGTTTGGCCCACGGTTTGCGCCAGAACAGGATTCAGCAGCAGATTTTCCAGGGCGCGCCTCAGGCCTGCCGGATCTGTGGGGGCATAACAGATGCCTCCTCCTGTCGCCTTAATGATTTCAGGGAATGCGCCGACGTGTGGTTGGACCACGGGTACGCCGCAGGCTAAAGATTCCAGTATAAACATTCCGAAGGCTTCGCCATGAGGCATGGGCACCGACATTACGGAAATTGAATGGAGAAAGGCCAGCCGGCTCTCACGATCAAGCCCTTCGCAGAAGTCGACGTCAGCGAGCATTTTTTTTGCGGCGAGTTTTCGTCTCAGTCGCTTGAGGAACGGAGTGTCGTCGGGAGTCTGTCCACCCAGGATTTTGAGTTGAAGGAGTTTCAATGGGCTGGTCTGCTTGAGTTGGATGAAGGCGTCCACCAGCGCCTCCAAGCCCAGGGCTTCTGTCATTTTTGAGAGATAGCCGATGACGGGAACGTTCGGCGGTTTCAGTGCGGTTCCGTAACATTCAACAGCGATCCCGATCGGCACCGTGTGGAACCGTTCTGCGGCCACCCCTTTCAGGTGGGTCTGCATGAGACAACTGTAGTAGTCGCTGACCGGCAGAAAAGCGGCAATATCCGATGCTTTCTCCTCCATGATTTTCCAGGCCGCTGCGGCGGAGTTCGGATCCATGGAATTAATCCAGGAATCCTCATCTTGAAGGGTGCAGACTACCGGAACTCCCAGTTCTCGCTTGATACGGCCCGCCAGGCCCAGCAGGAGAGCGTTGGAAAGGTGGACGATATCCGGTCTGGCTTGATTTATCAGCCACGACATCAAGTGATCCAATTCCGCCTGTTGTCCTCCTTCCTCGCCACGCAAGACCGACAAGGTCATGGCTTCGAGTCCGTGTGCGCGGGTGGTGCCGGATTTCTTGGCAACCCACCGGAGCAATCGGCGCGAGTCCAGCAGGCGCTTCAGCCAGCGAGGCGCTTTAGCCAGGGAGGGGAAGTGTTGGGACAGATAGACGCCCACGGCGCCATAAAAGACCGGTATCGTGGAGGATCCCAATTCCTCTCCTTCGGAGAATAGCGGTAGATACATGGGGGCCAGAACCACATCATGTCCCATCGCCCTTAACGCCATCACCAATTCTTTGTCCCGCATGCAATTCTGGCAATAGAACACATCCGCTGTGCCGGGGATGATATGAACCACTTTCATTAATTAATTATATTGGGTTGGATTGGGTATACGCGGGCTGAGAGGTGTTTAAAGACATGATGCTGGCATTGAGGCCGTCAATGAAAGACTGGATGCTGAAGGTCTCGGCGTGGGCGCGAATGATCTGTGCGTCCCAAGTTTTGGAGGCACAGATTCCGATGGCGGCGACAAGGGATTCCGGGGTCTGGTGGTCAAAAAACACCCCAGATATTCCTGGTTTGACTGTTTCCAAGACACCACCGCGGCCGTAGGCGACCACGGGACGACCGCAGGCCTGGGCTTCGAGGGGAACAATGCCGAAGTCTTCCTCGCCGGGAAATATCAGCATCCGGCACCGGCGATAAAGTTCACGCAAATCAGCGTCGGACTGCCAGCCTAGAAATTCAATATTAGATCCGGCCGCCGCCTTTAGGGTTTCATACTCAGTCCCTGTGCCCACAATTTTCAGCCGTCGCCCGCACCGGGTATATGCGGCCACGGCCAGATCAATCTTCTTGTAAGGCACCAAGGCAGACGCTATCAGGTCGTAATCGCCGGCAGGCAGGTAATCCGGTGTCCAGCGCTCCAGATCCACAGGCGGATAAACCACATCCGCCTCGCGTTCATAAAAGTGGTTAATCCGATCCTGGATATGGCGGCTGATGGCGACGAACCGGGTGACCCGGGCTGAGGCGAGTCGATCCCATCGGCGAAGCCAGGCCAGTAGAGGGCGCGCCAGAGCTTTCTTAAGCGGATTTCTGCCGAGATATTCGTTACGGAATAACCAGGCATATCGCATCGGTGTGAAACAGTAGCAGAGATGGGGCGTGCCCGGCTGCGGGAGCAGGCCTTTGGCCACACAGTGACTGGTGCTGATGATGAGGTCGGCTTCAGGGATCTTGAATTGTTCAATGGCACGGGGAAAGAAAGGAAGGAAATACCGATACCGCCTATCGATGTCCGGTATGGATTGGAGCCAGGAGGTGTGGATGGGATGCCGGTTGATGGTATCGGAAACGGCCTTCGGGTTGTGGATGAGGGTAAAGATTGGCGCGTCGGGAAACACATCGCAGAGCAGCTCCAGCACCCGCTCGCCACCGCGCATTCCGGTTAGCCAGTCGTGGCAGAGTACGACCCGCTTGGTTTTCCAGGAGGAGGGGATTGTTGGGTTCATAGGAGATTACTTCGGTAATGGCTGGGTGGCCAATTCTTGATATAGGGCGATCGTTTTTCGGGCGGCTTCGTCCCATGTGAACCGGTGCGCCTGCTCCAAGCCACGCCGGATCATCTCGTGGCGAAGTGCCGTATCGGTCAAAACTCGTAACATTCCGTCCGCCAGGCCTCGAATGCTGTCGAGCGGGGCGTAGAACGCCGCGTCGCCGCCGATCTCCTTCAGAACGGGGATATCGCTGCATACCACGGGTGTGCCGCAGGCCATGCCCTCGATCACTGGCAGGCCGAATCCTTCATACCGTGAAGGAAGCACCACTAGGTCGGCCTTCTGATACATTTGGACGAGGATGTTGCTTGGCTGATAGCCCACCCATGAGACCGCTGCCTCAAGCCCCAATTCCCTGACACGCTTCCCGGCTTCCGGGTAGCGAGGATCAGGCGGACCGATGATCTTGAGTTGAAGCGGGAAGGGCGCCCTCTGCCGGGCTTGCGAAAGCGCTTCAATCAGGAGCGGCAGATTTTTGTAGGGATCACTCCGTCCCACATACAGAACGGTGCGGGGGCGCGCAGGATCGTCAGCCGGCGCCATTTGGGCCGTCTTGGGAAAGAACGAGGATGCGACTCCGTTGTAAATAACACGGACGGAATCGTGGCGTTCAGGCGCCATTTGCAGGTGCTGAAGAATATCCGTCCGGGAAGCCTCGCTGACGGCGATAATCCGGTCAGCCCGGGCACCGATCTCTAGCATCAGGCGCCGGTAAACAGGAAAGAGCCGGGTCTTCAGCGCCCGTGGGGTGGCCGAAGGGAAGAGCAGGGGGATGAGATCGTGGATGGTGACAACGCAACGGATTTTTCCGGGACGCCCACGGGGAAAGGAGGCGAGCGGGATCATATAGTTTGTGGAATGATACACCTCAACGCGGTGTCGGGTGAGGCGCGAGGGAAGCATAAGTTGGCTATGGGGCGAGAATACACTCCACGGGATGATGTCCGGCCGGAAATTGGGTTTATCACCCAGTTCTGCATCGGCCCAGGTTCGCTCGGCAAGCGCCCGGTCGGAGAACAGAAGGATATACGTATTCGTACGATCCAGGCGGGCAATGTGGCGGATCAGATCCCGGGTATGCGATCCGATCCCGGAAATTTCGTTAAATATCCAGCGGGCATCGAGGGCGATCTTCATGACAACACCTTCCGGTAAACATTCAGTGTTTTTTGCGCGGTATCCCGCCATGAGAACCGGGCGGCATGCGAGGTTGCGTTCCGTGCCAGTTCATTGCGACGCGGCTGGTCATTCAGCAGGGAAAATATGGTGGAGGCCCAAGTCGTGACTTCAAACCCGGGAATCAAGACCGAAGCCTTCCCCGTCAGAATCTCAGGGAGCGAACCGCCCGTGGAGGATACAACCGGTGTTCCGCAAGCCAGGGCCTCAAGTGGGGGCAGACCGAAGCCTTCATAGAAAGAGGAGATCACGAAAAGTTCTGCGCCGGCATAGAGCGCGAAAAGGTCGTTGTCGGGAACATATTCAAGGTATCGGATACGATCCCGCCGGGAGGACGATTGCATGCGCTGGAGAATAGGTTCCACTTTCCAGCCCTTCATGCCGGCAATGACCAGGTCGCCATCGAATTCCGTCAACTGTTCAAAGACATCAATTAGGAAACGGATATTTTTACGAGGCTCAAGGGTGCCGACAGTTAGCAGGTAGGGGCGCTCCAGTTTCATGCGCCGCAGGCTTTCCGCTATTTGTGCGGTAGGCGGACGGGCACAGCCTGGGGTGACGCCCAGCGGGGTTGCAAATATACGTCCGGGATCCACACCCAGCAACTCGCTGGTTTCTTTTTTACTGAACTCCGAGATCGTGATAATGGCATCGGCACGGCGGACACTATCGTGGATAAAGGCTGATAAATACTCGAGATTCTTGTCTTCCGAGAATTCCGGGTGGCGTAAAAAACTCATGTCGTGAATAGTGACGATCTTCTTTCCACGGGAGAGAGGGGGGATGGTAAAGTTCGGAAAATGGTAGAGGTCCGCTTTCCCGGCAAACCAGTCGAAAGGCGGCCCATTCAACCGCTTCCAGGCTTGTTTCACATATTTCCCGGGTATCCAGTGGATGGCCTTCTTATGGGCGCCGGGGCAGGGGAAATCAAGGCCGCGACGGTGGAAGTCGAAATAGAAGAGATTCAGTTCATTCCCGGCAGGGATGAGCGGGGCTAGATGTTCCACGAGATTTCTCGTGTAACGTCCCACGCCAGCGCGTTGTGATACGGCCGACTGTATATCCACACAGATTCTCATTGCTTTCGTTTCGGAAACCCTTAGAAATGGTTGGTATTGTAGTGAGGGACGGGAAAACGACAAGAACAGAGTATTGGCGAGGATAAACTATGACGGGGCTATATGTTGTGGGGACGCCGATCGGGAATCTGGATGATCTTTCGCCCCGGGCGATTGAGACCTTGAAGCAGGTGAACGCCATCCTGGCGGAAGATACCCGCCGGACGCATATTTTGCTGGATCGGTTCGGGATCACGACACCCGCCATCAGTTGTCATAAGTTTAATGAGGCCGCCCGGGTAGACGGCATTCTGGCTCGGTTGCGAGCCGGGGAATCCATGGCCCTCGTTTCCGATGCCGGCATGCCGGGGATATCAGACCCCGGATCACGCATGGTCGCGGCCTGCCGGAAAGCCGGGATCCCAGTGACCTGTATTCCGGGGCCCTCCTCTGTCACGATGGCGGTTTCATTGTGCGGTTTTCCAGGGGCGGGATTTGTTTTTGCCGGGTTTACGCCGCGAAAAAGCGGTGCGCTTCGTAAGTTTCTCCAGGAATTCAGTTCCTGCCCGGTGCCGGTGGCTCTGTTTGAGTCGCCATTCCGCCTCCTCAAGGTTCTGGATGAGATCGAGGCGACGTTAGGTGAACGTGAGTTGTTTGTGGGCAGGGAGCTCACCAAGAAGTTTGAAGAAACCGTGTGGGGGACGGCTTTGGAAATCAAGCGTATTTTTCAAGGGCGCACCATCAAGGGGGAAATCGTTCTGATCATTGCTCCCTCCCGTTGACAGCAGAGGCAACGGGTGCTAGCCTTTAGCCATTCAAACAAAGGTTCTATGGATATTTTGGCCGATAGTGTGGAAGTTGCGATTCAGGATCTTGATGCCTATATACGGGTTCATGGTCGCGCGACATTTAAGATAGGTCCTGCACTCAAGCAGTTCGGCGCGATGGCCCTTGAGAAAGGGTGCAGACGTGTGATTGTAGAGATGCCGGATTGCGTGGGGATGGACAGCACCTTCATGGGGGTACTGGCAGGGATCGCGACGCAGCTCAAGAAAACCGGGGGCGAATTGGTATTGCGCAATATCAGTGAAAAGAATGCGTTTTTGATAAAGATGCTGGGGTTGAATCACCTGGTTCAGATTGATGCGGAGGGGACATCCACCAACGCCATGCCGACCAAAAACAACATGAACCTGCATGGGATTGGCGACAAGCGGCAAATGACCCAGACCATGATCACCGCTCATGAGGCTTTGATCGATGCTGCTCCGGATAATATGATGAAGTTCAAGGATGTGTTGGCTTACCTGAAGGAGGATCTCGCGCGCACGGCTCCTCATCCGGGGATTGCCTCGAAACCCGCCCCATAATGCCGTCACGGCATAAGAAGCGACGTGATGTTGTATGAATGTGAGGATTGATTTGTGACGGCAAAACGAGATTATTACGAGGTGCTTGGCGCTGCCCGGTCAGCCACGAGCGAAGATATTAAGAAGGCGTATCGCCGGATGGCGATGCAGTATCATCCGGATCGAAACCAGGGCGACAAGGCTGCTGAGGCCAAATTCAAGGAAGTCAGCGAGGCCTATGAGATCCTGAGTGACCCTGAAAAACGACGGCAATACGACCAGTACGGGCATGAAGGGTTGAAATCCGCATTTGGTCCCGGAGGGTTTGATTTCTCCCGCGACTTTACACATGTCTCTGATTTGCAGGACCTGTTTGGAAGCCTGTTCGGCGAGGGTGGCGGCGTGTTTGAGGATTTGTTTGGTGGGGGCAGGCGTACCTCGCGAACGGGTCCCCAGCAGGGAGCCGATCTCCGGTTTGATCTGGAAATCGGGTTTGAAGAAGCCATGTTCGGTTCCCAGCAGGATATTACGCTTCCAGTAACGGAGCAGTGTGCCACCTGCGCGGGGATGGGAAGTGAGCCGGGAAGTTCAGAGGAAACCTGCCGTCATTGCGGCGGGCGGGGAGCGGTGATCGCCTCGAGTGGATTTTTTCAGGTGCGGCAGACATGCCCGGTGTGTTCCGGAAGCGGAAAGATGATTACCAAGCCGTGTCGTGACTGTAAGGGTGCGGGCCGGGTGAAGAACCGGAAACGACTGACCTTGCGGATACCGCCGGGCGTCGAGACGGGATCCCGATTGCGGTTGGCTGGGCGCGGGGAAGGCGGTGTCCGGGGCGGGCCGGCTGGTGATCTCTATGTGATTCTCCATGTTCGCGAACATGATCTTTTTCAGCGTGAAGGGACGGAATTGCTTTGCGAGGTTCCCATCCCGATGTCGATTGCGGCGCTTGGTGGCGATGTGAATGTGCCCACGATTGAGGGGTTTGTCTCGTTGCATGTGGATGCCGGAACCGAGACCGGGCACGTCTTCAGATTGCGCGGCAAAGGAGCTCCCAGCGTGGATGGGCATGGGCGTGGCGATCTTCATGTGCGGGGGATTGTGGAAGTGTCCACCCGGTTGAATTCCAAACAAAAGAAGGCGCTCAAGGATTACAGCGATCTGTGCACCGACGACAATTACCCCATGGGCCAGAAGCTGCGTGATCGTGCCGCGCAGTTTTTCAAAGCGAAGCAAACCCTTGATAAGGCGAAGTCTGAAGGATGATCCCGCGCTGTTTTGTTAGTCCCGCTGAGTGGCAGTGTGACGCCGTGACGCTTAATCGCGATGATTCGCACCACCTGACCGACGTCTTGCGAGTGGAGGTTGGCTCGCCATTGGTTATTTGTGACGGCCAAGGAGGAGAGGCGGCTGCCGTGTTTGCGGAGCGGCGATCCGGCCTTGTTACAGTCCGGATCGTGGATCGGAAGCGGCAGACCGGGGCGGGCTTATCCATCACCTTGATTCAGGCGGTTCCCAAGGCCCAGAAGATGGATTGGATTATTCAGAAAGCCACCGAAATTGGGGTCTGCGCAATCCAGCCGGTGATGACCGACCGGGGCGTCGTGAAACTTGAAGATGACCGCGCTGATCACCGGACCTTGCGCTGGCAGCGAATTGCCGTGGAAGCCGCCAAGCAATGTCGCACCGCTTGGATCCCGCAGGTTCAAGGGGTTGAACCGCTTGCTTCAGTATTAGGCCGGAAACTGTCTGTTGAGTGTTTGCTGATCGGCTCACTGGAGAGGGATGCTGTTCCCCTGAAAGTATGCATGAATGAGCTTCGGACGCGTTGTCTCGGCTCGGTTGGTTTGTTGATCGGGCCCGAGGGGGATTTTTCACCACGTGAGTTTGAGTTGGCGAAGCAGGCCGGGGCTATCTCCGTGAGTTATGGAGCCCGTGTGTTACGCGTGGAAACGGCGGCGATTTACGGGCTTTGCGTGCTGGCGTACGAACTGATGGACAATCATGTATAACTTCGACGAATCACGGGCATTTCAACGCCAGATAAAGGTCGAACTGCACTATGAGACGCCAGCGCGGAATCCAGCTTGGCGTCTGGGCCCTTTTGAGTGGGTCCGCGCCATACGCTTCCATGGCAGAATTCTCTACGTGTATCATGTCGCCCGAAAAATGATCCGAAAAGGAATCTTTGATCTGGATGGCTACGCAACCCGTTCATGGAAATCCCTGAATGTGGCCGAGTCCTCGGGAGGACGGGTGGAAGTGAGGGGATTGGAGTATCTGGCCAATACCCCTGGTCCGGTGGTGATCATCGGAAACCATATGAGTTCACTTGAGACTATCGTGTTGCCAGGGTTCATTTTGCCTTTCAAGGAAGTCGCCTTTGTGGTGAAGGAAAGCCTCCGTACGCATTTTGCATTTGGCCCGATCATGCGGTCCGTGAAACATATCGCCGTGAAAAGGGAAAACCCGCGTGATGATCTGAAGCGGGTGCTTGCCGAGGGGACTGAATTGATCCGCCAAGGGGTGAGTGTGGTGATTTTTCCTCAGGCCACCCGATCCGCGGAATTCGATATCGACGGGTTCAATACATTGGGTGTCAAATTGGCGCTAAGGGCTGGCGTCCCTGTGATCCCCCTGGCGTTGAAAACCGATTTTATGGCCAATGGAAAATGGGTTAAGGATGCAGGGTATGTGTATCCCGATCGCCCCATTTATTTTGAATTCGGGGCACCGATGACGGTTTCCGAAAACGGGCGGGCAGCGCACGCCGCTGTGATCAGACATATTGTCGCCTGCCTGAAGAAGTGGGGCGGCACAATCAAGGGGGTGGCGCCATGATGATTCCTGATCTCCAGATGAGTGTGCTGTGTGATGATGTGCGTCAGGAGCGAACGGGTAAGTTCATCCTGATCGGACTATTCGATGTCATTGGACTGTCCCAGTTTCCGGCGGTCTTCCACCGCGTGTGTATTGTGAACCGGTGGTGCAGCGGGCAGGGGCTATTCAAGGAGAAGACCCGGATTGTCGGGCCGGATAATGGAGTGGTCGTTGCCGAGGGGCAGGAGGTGCCGGTACAGTTGCAGGATACCGAATCCACGGTGACGAATGTGGAGTTTTTTATGAATCTCAAATTCGAGAAAGAGGGCGTTTACTGGATAGAAATCCTGATCGATGGCGACCTCAAGCTGCGGTATCCCTTGCGTGTAAACCGGGTGGCCCAGCCGCCTATGCCGCTGGGTGGTCCGATGCAGGCGTAAAAATGATTCAGAGTACGATCGGAAACTGTGAGGCATAAAAGTGAGTCGGCGTAGAAATACCTGGGTGGAGCTGGATCTGGATGTTCTGTGCCAGAATTTGGCGATGATGAAATCGGCGTTGAGCCCGACATCGCATGTCATTCTTGTGGTTAAGGCAAATGCCTACGGGCACGGGCTAACTGCAGTTGCGGTGAAGGCGTTCGAGTGCGGAGTCCGTTGGTTTCTGGTGGCGACGCTGGATGAGGCGTTGAACGTTCGCGCCGCAGTGCCTGATGCCCATGTTCTTCTGTTGGGCGGCGTATGGCCGGCTGATATCCCGGATATTGCCCATCACCGTATCCTACCTGTCCTTGTCAGCGAGGATCAGGCACTGGAGCTGTCCGAAGCAGCTCGGAAGAAGGGCATGACGCTCCCTTGCCATATAAAGATCGATACCGGAATGGGCCGTCTTGGCTGGGCCTGGGAAACGGCGGCGGAAAAACTGGCCATTGTGTGCCGTGCCGGTGGGTTGGATATTCGTGGAATCTGTATGCACTTTGCTTCGGCAGGGCGGCCCGCCGATGTATTTGCAGGAATTCAGACGGATCGTTTCCGGAAAGTACTGGCCGGCTGTCAGGGATATGGACTGCCCCGTTTGTTCACCCATTTAGCCAACAGTGCTGCGTTTTCATCGCGGCCCGAATTGGATATGGATGGCGTACGGCTCGGTATTCTGGCGTATGGATATGGCGGCCGAAAGAGCGGAGCGCGGGTTCTGACGCGCCCGTTGCTGCAATGGAAGACCCGCGTCCTTCAAGTCAAACAGGTCCCGGCGGGGTTTCCCGTGGGATATCTCAGCACGCATGTCACGTCATCGCCGACCTGTCTGGCGACCATCGATGTCGGCTATTCCGATGGACTTTCGCGCCTAATGAGCAACAAGGGGCATGTTCTGGTTGGCGGACGACGCGCCAAGGTCGTCGGGAGAGTGACGATGAACTTTACTACAATCGACGTGGGGCTTCAGAGCGGGATCAGGGCTGGCGATGAAGTGGTGTTGATTGGCGTACAAGGGGACGAGGCCCTCTGGGCCGACGACCTCGCCCGCTGGTGCCAGACCATTCCCTATGAAATTCTGACCAATATCCGGAGCGATACCCGATGAGCGCTGATGACGTCCATCCGCCGCCACTGAATGCCCCCATCCCGAAAACAGGCGGATTCTCTCCGATGCTTCTATCGGCAGCGGTCTATCCCGGGACCGGGCAGTTAATGCAGCGGCGTTGGGTGGCGGGCATCCTGTTCGTGGTTAGTTCCACCGGGGTGTTAGGGTGGTTTTTGCTTAAGGTGATTGTCATTTTAAAGGCCTACTATGGCCTCGCCTTTGATCCAGCCAATGTTCCCGCTGAGCCGCCGCATGCCGGCGCGATGCTAATGCCCCTTCTGGTCTGGATATTAATCTATCTAGCAGGCCTTGTGGATACTGTGATGGGAACCTACCGGAAGCGGGTTACCCGATTACGGATGCGAGTTTGACGGCGCCAGGCAGAGTTATTTCTTGATGGTTTCGGTGGTCGCGATCCAGTGGGACACAGCAGTGTACAGCTCGCCCCAAACGTTTTCTGCGGCGATGGTAAAGTCCCATCCGAAAACAATCAGCAAGGCGGCCACAAGCCCCCGCAGTAGCATTTTGTCGGACTGAACAAATAGGAAATAAAGGGAATATCCAGGGATGATCATACAGAGAATGCCTGAGAAAGTATCATCCCCAAACGCCAGGAAGGTTACCCCGAAATGCAGTAGCAGGATGGCCCAGACACCGCCTTGGATTAACGTAGCGTGAGAGTCGGGCCCGAGTACGCTGGGAATGAATCGTAACCAACCAAGAATAACCAGTAGCAGGAAGAAAAACAGCCACGGCAACACTTTTATCTCAAAGGTGCTGACCGTGCGGGCGCGGGCGCGTCGTTTTCCTCCTTTAGGGAGATATTTTCGCACGTCACTCTCTGCCATGGTTTTTGCCTTCCGGGATTTTCCCGGCTGGGCAGGGGAGGCTACAGACGGCGGGTCCGGCGGTTTTGAGACTGCCAGCCTTAATTTCGGTGTAGCAGCGGGGTCAGTCGGTTGCCGAGCGGGAATCTGGATCTGCGCCTTGCATTTCAAGCAGGTAATTGACTCGGCGGAAACAAATTCAGAGACCGTAACGGCGTTTCCACACTGGGGACAGGAAAGGATGATGTCAGCCATGTGTTCAACCTATCATGAGGATCATTTTGGATCAAAGAAAACTGACGCCGCGCAGCATGGGTGGAATCTCAAATAAGTTGGCGAGAGTCTGTGCCACATCATAAAATCCATTCCGGATACCGAGTGATTTATTCTGTTGTCCGATGCCATGGGTAAGGAGTGGGACAAATTCGCGGGTATGGTCGGTTCCCTTGAATGTCGGGTCATTTCCATGGTCGGCGGTAACTATCAGTAGGTCGGTGGCTGTCAATTTCGGGAGCAGGGCGGCGAGGAATGCGTCGGCGCGTTCCAGGGCGGCCGCATAACCAGCGGGATCACGCCGGTGCCCGTAAAGCATGTCGAAATCAATCAGGTTGGCAAAACAAAAAAAGGATTCAGGCCGGTCTGCCAGCGCCAAGACGTCTCTTTCGGCATCAGGATTGTTCTCCACATGCATCGCTTCGGTGATCCCGGCGCCAGGGAAAATATCGTCCAGTTTCCCCACGGTGATGACCTTGATCCCGTGTTTGGACAGCCGGTTAAGAATAGTGGGCTCGGGAAGGGGATAGGAAAAGTCGCGGCGGTTTTCGGTACGTTTGAAGGCGCCCGGCTTCCCGACATAGGGACGGGCGATCACCCGGCCCACAATGTAGGGATCGCATAACTCCCGGGCAATCCGGCACCCTTCGTAGAGTTCATGAAGGGGAATGATGGCCTCATGCGCGGCGATCTGGAAGACGGAGTCGCCGCTGGTGTATATGATCCAGGCACCGTCCCGGATTTGTTGAGCCCCAAGTTCGTCAATAATGGCGGTTCCGCTGGCCGCCTTGTTGCCGATGGTTTTCCGGCCGGTGCGCCGTTCAAATTCGCGGATCATGGCATCGGGAAAGGAGGGAGAATCATGCGGAAACAGATGGAATCCTTTTTTCATCAGGAGTCCGGCCATTTCCCAATGTCCCGTGGTGGTATCCTTGCCTTGGGAGCGCTCCCGCATGGCGCCAAAACCGCCGATGGCAGGCGTTACGGCTACAACCCCAGGTATGGCAAGGCCACCCGGTAGGAGCGGAAAAATATTTCCGAGGCCCAACGCTTGAAGCGTGGGCAGTCGTAATCCCCCGACCGCCTGTCCGATATGCGCCAGTGTGTTGGCGCCGACATCGCCATAGGCATCAGCATCCGGTGCTGCGCCAATTCCCACTGAATCAAGGACGATGAGGAACGCTTTCATGGTGCTGTAATGATGGAAATTCCGGCGCTGGTGCCAAGTCGCGTGGCCCCGGCCTTGATCATGGCTTCCGCATCCGCCAGGGTCCGGATCCCGCCACTGGCCTTGACTCCAGTGAGGGCGCCGACGGTCGCCCGCATCAGGGCGACATCCTGAACCGTGGCGCCACCGGTGCTGAACCCGGTTGAAGTTTTAACGAAGCGCGCTCCGGCTTCCTCGGCCAGTTTGCATGCCGTTACTTGCTCGTCATGGGTCAGAAGGCAGGTCTCAAGGATAACCTTTACCCCACACTCCGACCCGGCGGCGTGAACCACGGCGCGGATATCGGCAAGCGCCTTAGCATATTTATTTTCTTTGATGGCCCCTATGGCTAGCACCATATCCACCTCCCTGGCGCCGGTTGTGGCGGCCTGTTCGGCTTCAAACGCCTTACTCTCGGTGGTCGATGCACCGAGCGGAAACCCGACGACGGTGCAGGGGAGCACCAGTGACCCTTTCAGGTTGAGTACGGCGATTGGGAGCAGTGCGGGAGTCACGCACACAGCGGCAAAACCATAGGTCAAGGCTTCCTGGCAGAGCCGTTCAATGTCACGGGTGGTGGCTTCCGGTTTCAGGAGCGTATGATCGATCATAGCCGCAATGTGGCGCCTGTTTTCATCCAGCGTTGTCAGGGTCAGGCTCATCGGGGTTGTTTCTTTCATCTCTCTTTGGTATCGTAATATCGGGAAGAGTGCAATATGAACACGCTTAAAATCGCAGAGTACTGGCACGCAGAAGAGGGTGGCTTTGTACGCTGTGACCTTTGCCCTCATCATTGTCGATTGCGGGAGGGACAGAAGGGGCGATGTAAGGTTCGGGCGGTTTTGGAGGGGCAATTGCTGGCGTTGGGGTATGGTTTGGTGTCGTCCGCCCATGTGGATCCCATTGAAAAGAAGCCTCTCTATCATTTTTGTCCTGGAGTACCCATTTACAGCCTGGGGGGATGGGGGTGCAATTTCGGCTGCACATTCTGCCAAAACTGGTCGATTTCACAGGCTTTTCACAATTCGCAGCCGCCTTTGAGGCCTGATCGGGTTCCGCTTAATATGCGACGGGAAGACTGCAATCTGGTGGCCTATACCTACAATGAACCACTGGTGGGATTCGAATTTGTTCGGGATACCAGTCGACTTGTGCGTGAGGCTGGCGGCAAGAATGTGCTGGTGACCAACGGGTATGTTGAGGAGGCGCCGGCAGCTGAGTTATTGCCGCTTACAGATGCGTTGAACGTGGACATCAAAAGCATGGAAGATTCGTTTTACCGCTCGACCTGCAAAGGAACTCTTTCACCTGTCTTAAGGTTTTGTAAACAGGCGGTGAAGGTGGGTTGTCATTTGGAAATCACGAATCTGATCATTCCCGGGCTAAATGATACCGAGGCTGGATTTGAGCGTCTTGCCGGTTGGATTCATGACGAACTGGGGCCCCTGACACCACTGCACTTGAGCGCCTATCACCAGGATTACAAACAGGAAGCCCCCGCCACGCCTTTGCCCACCCTTCTGCGGGCAAGGGAAATTTGCCGGCTCAAACTGTCGTATGTTTACACGGGGAATGTGGCGGACAGTCACGGGCAGAATACCTGCTGTCCGTCCTGCGGCGCGGTTTTGATTGAGCGCTGGGGATTCCAGTCGAAATATTCCGATCTTCGGGATGGAGCCTGTTCAAGGTGCGGACGGAAAGCCGACATCATTGATTATTCGTCATCAGTGGTATCGGTGGTCGCTTCAGCTTTATAGCTGTCCTTTACGCGGTCACCGGCCACCAGTGAGTTCTGCCATTCATTAAAAATGATCCTGGCGCGCCGGCGGATGACGTTCATGACAACCTGATTTTGAATGGTTGAGAGTTCATCCTGTCCCGCAGGTTTGCGGTCGACAACATAGGCAATCATCATGCCACTGGTACCAGGCAGGACATCGCTGAGTTCCCCGGGGTTCCTCAGGGTGATGTCGCTGAGAATTTCGGAGGAACTTAAGGCGTCGGGTGCGGCGGAGGCAGAAAAATATTCCGTTGTGGAAACAGTCATTGCTCTTTCCTGTGCCAGCGCGGCGAACGTCTTCTTGTTGTTCAGGCCGGCTTGAAAGAACTGATGAAGTTCCCTGCCGCGAGCTTCCATTGCGGACTGGATGGCTTTGGCGGTCGCCAGGGGACGAACCTGATCTTTCACCTCTGTAAACTCGGGGATATAGGCCTCGGTGTTAGTGGTGAGCGCCAGCAGGTAGGCGTGATTCGTTCCGGCAATGGCTGTGCTGAAATACTCATCAGCGGTGGGGCGCAAACGGAATGCCGCCTCATTAAAAGCCAATCCGGCATCCACGCCGGGGACAGTGCTTTCGGAGTCAAATAACCCTGTGTTGTGCAGGGTAAGTTTGGCGTTTTTGACGACCGTCTCGAATGTCTGGGAATTGCCGTCGCGATCCGGAACCATGGCATCGCTCAGATTATTGATGGCATCACGCGCCATCTGAATGGCGGCTTCGTGAAGAAGTTTGTTGGAGATCACGGCGGTTACCGTCTCCAGCGGCGAGGCGGTCTTGACACCGTTGGTGTCGGTGACGCTGTAATCATCGGTATGAGCGAGGTAATACTCTTCGATGGCGTTGGTATCCACCGTGTCAGTCGCTTTGGTCAGATAATTGGAGGCTGGAATCTGGATATAGCGGACACTGACTTTTTTTGGCACGACGAACTCGTTGGTATGGGAGGCGTAATAGGTTTGGAGATCGGCCTCGCTCACCTTGACATCGCCGGCTGCAATCTGGTTGGTTCCAAGGCTTACATAGTCCACCTTGAAAGAATCCGCATAACGGGCGGCCATGCGGCTGACTTCCTCGGGCGCCAGCCAGACGGCGGAGGCCGTGAGGCCGTGAAGCTTCTGCAGGATGATGTTCTCGGCGAGTTGATGTTCATACTGGGCGGCTGTGGCGTTCAGCTTGCTCAGTCCATTTTGTATGAACTGCTGGTAATGCTGCGGGCTAAACTGACCTTCGGTTTGGAACTGAGGATCGCGGGTGATGGAGGCCAGGACTTCATCCGGGGTAGCGGTCAGGTTTAGTTCGCGGGCGGCGCGGAGGGCGGCAATCCGCTTCCAAGACATGTCTCGCAACTCTTTGTCCACCTTGGGAGTGATAGTCACCACCCGGCCAAGCATGATACAGAGGTTGAGGTAAGTGTTAAAGCGGGCCTGGCGCAACTCGGCATCCGATACGGGCTTTCCGTCAATGGTGCCGACATTATTGACGGGCTGTGCCGTGTCGCATCCGCCCCGTGGACTGAACCAGCCAACGAAGGTGATAATGACAATACTGCCGAAAATCCACCACACAACCTTGTTGTGGATCATCTTGTTGAACTTCATGATCATCATGATAGGACGCCTTTCCCCAATATTAAAACACAGAACCCACCCTTACTAGGGCAGGTAGCCGCTATGGATACTGGGTTAGAGGGGGGGTGTCAAGAAGCAATGATTTGACGAAGGGTCTGTGACAATGGCAGACTCCGCGATCAAGACCATCAACCGGAGAATCAAGGTGAGTTATCCGATTATTGAAGCCGCTGACGTACGAAAGACCTATGGCGCATTCACAGCGGTGGATGGCGTTTCGTTCAGCGTGACTCACGGCGAACTCTTCGGAATCCTCGGCCCCAATGGCGCCGGGAAAACCTCTACCATTCGTATGATCTACGGTTATTCCCCATTGAGTGGCGGCTCCCTGCGGGTGTTTGGATCTGATATTGAAAGCGCGTGGCGTACTATCCGGGCCAAATTGGGCGTCTGCCATCAGGAGAATAACCTAGACACCGAAATGTCTGTCCGTCAGAATCTGGAAGTCTTTGCCGGTTTCTTTGGTATGCCCCGCCGAGAGGCGGCGGAGAGTGCCACACGACTTCTTGATTTTTTTGGACTTACTCACAAGGAAAGCGCCCAGGTCAATGAACTCTCTGGCGGTATGATGCGCCGCCTCGTCATCGCCCGCGCCCTGATCAACAATCCCGAACTTCTGATCCTGGACGAACCCACCACCGGATTGGATCCCCAGACCCGGCATCAATTGTGGGATAAGCTGGCCCAACTCAAACAAAGCGGCGTTACCATCCTGCTGACCACCCATTACATGGAAGAGGCCGCCCGCCTGTGCGATCGATTGATCATCATTGACCATGGACGCATCCTCGTGGAAGGACACCCGCGGGAGCTTATTGAACGGTTCGGCGGTGAAACCCTTGAGGATGTGTTCCTTATATTGACGGGGCGGGAATTGCGGGACTGAGAGTGGGTCGGAGAAGCCGTGGCATGACACATAAAAACGCAGTGTTGACTTGGCGCCTGATGCGAGTCTGGCGTCGTGACTGGCTTGTCAATAAGCGGTCATGGCATATCAATTTCCTGGTGCCCCTGCTGGAGCCTTTGCTTTACGTGGCTTCTTTCGGTATCGGGTTTCGCCTGCTTATCCCGGAGATTGTCTATCAGGGGCAGGTTATGCCCTACCTCAACTTTATGGCCCCCGCGATTATCGCCACCAACATAATGTACACGGCCTTTTTCGAGAATGCCTTCTCATCGTTTGTCCGCATGTACTACCAGAAAACCTATGATGCCATCATGGCTACCCCGTTGTCGGTCGAGGAGGTCGTCGCCGGCGAGATCGTCTGGGGTGCCACGAAATCCCTCATGGCAGCGGCCGTGATGATGGCGGCCCTGAGCCTGTTCGGGCTGATCCATTACCCCGGTGGGTTGGGCATTTTGCCGGTCGCCTTTTTGGGCGGTCTTGGGTTCGGCGCCACCGCCATGGTATGTACGGGGGTGGTCAAACACATCGATATGTTCAACCTGCCGATTTTCTTACTCATTACCCCTATGTACTTGTTCAGTGGCACGTTTTTCCCATTAGACAACCTGCCGGGTTGGGCGCAGACGGTTGCCTGGTGCCTGCCCTTGACCCACCTGGTTGCATTGACCCGTGGCTTGGCGTTTGGAACGTTACCCACCCTTCAAGCGTTTATATCTATCGCCTATCTCGTCATCTTCGCCGTCCTGGTATTCCCTATCGCCCTGATCGTCATGCGGCGCAGATTGATCAAGTAGGGATCCTGAATGCCAAGAACAAGGGGTTTTATCACCAATTGTAAACTGACTTCTTTGCTACATTCCCAGGACTGTGGCGTTGGTGGGCTGGATATCAAGTTGAAACGCATTGATGCCGCAGGATCCCTTTATGAATGCCTGGGCTGAACCTGATACGCCTAGAGCAATCGCAACATCCTTTTCATCACCCAGCGTGCCTTGAAAAAAAGCAAACCGGCCATTTTCGGATACTGTGGAATCGCTGTCTTCGTATTTTGTTGTACCAACAGGTGCAATGCTTTGGATTGTAGAATCAATGTCGCTTGGCAGACGGACGGACATTGCCACAAGGCCAAGCGGGCCCGTCTTAGATGGCTTAAACCGCATGATGGCAATGAGGCCATTTGTGGTCTGCTGGACTTCCGTGCCTGTAAAAACCAATAGGTTCTTGTCGGTGTGGGAGGGACTCGGAACAGGTGATGTTATGACCACATTCTGCTTGACGGGCGCGGGAGTTTGGGCGGGAGTAGGGGGTTGAGGTTGGAGCGAATTATTCAGAAGCGCAAGGTTCTGATCCTGAAGTTGATTGTAGTTTGTTTTCAAGCGGGCAAGCTCGGATTGCTGCCTCCACAGTAAAAGCAGTAGGAGTGCAATGCCGACCATAGTAATGCCACGGAGAAAAACGGTGCGAGAGGGTTTGTTTGTGCTCATAAGATGATTTACTTTGCCTTGAAGGCATGTACATATCAAGTCCTTTTGTGGTCACATAAAACTATTGATGAAAGATGACCGCAATAGTACTGTTTATGTCAGTGGCGAGTCGGGTGGGGGTCTGCTTGGGTAAGCGGATTTATTTCAAGTCCGAAATGGCGCCATGAAAACAGGGAGGTCGTATGCGAAATGTTTTGAGTACTTCGTTCGGGTTAGGAATGGTTTTGGCGGGATCCATGGTGTTGAGTAGCGCGGCCGCGGATCGTGATGCGTCGCTGTATGCGGGAACCAAGTCCTGTGCGATGTGCCACAAAAAGGCGGATACGGGCGATCAGTTTGGTAAGTGGCAGGGAAGCCCCCATGCCAAGGCTTATGAAATGCTGTCGAGTGCTGAATCCAAAGCGATGGCGGCCAAGGCCGGTGTGGAAGATCCCCAGAAAAGCGGCAAGTGCTTGAAGTGCCATTCGACGGCTTACAATCTGACGGAGCAGGTGCAAACTGAAAAGATTCCCGTCGAGGATGGCGTCAGTTGCGAGTCCTGTCATGGGCCGGGCAAGAACTACAAAGCCAAGGCCGTAATGGAAGATCAGAAGAAAGCCATTGAAGCTGGCATGGTTTACCCAGCCACGACCAGTTGCGTATTCTGCCACAACGATCAGTCGCCTGCCTGGAAGGCGGATCGGTATACGACAAAAGACGGCAAGAAGGTCGGGTTTGATATTGATCAAGCCTTCGAGAAAATCAAGCATCCTGATTCCAACGTCCACAAAAAGTAACCCGTTCAAATAACCCACCCCTTTTCCCTCCCTGGAGGGGTTGGGGTGGGTTTGTTATTGTTCGCTATGAGTGATCCCATCGAAAAATCAAATCAGCCCGCAGCGCATGCGCTGGGAAATCCCGTCACGAAGGTGCTCGGGTCGCTTAAGTTTGCCCTGACGGTGATTTTGCTGCTTGCTTTGGCCTGTATTGCCGGAACCTTGATCCCGCAAGGGGCGCAGGTGGAACCCTATCTGGCGCGACCTGGCGGGCATCCGGTGCTGGGCATGTTGTCAGCGCTGGGGTTGACACGCGTATTTTATTCATGGTGGTTTGTCGGCTTGTTGTTTGCCTTGGCGTCCAGTTTGATGGTTTGTACGGGACGGCGGTATCATGCGATCAAGCGTGCAAAAGGTGCGGCGCGTATCAGGGTTATAGGATCATTCATCACCCATGTCAGTCTCCTACTGGTTTTAGCGGGAGGGGTGGTGCGTGTCATCTGGGGGCAGAAAGGTATGATCCAGTTTCGAGAGGGAGAGATTGTGGAAAGCGCGGAAAGTCCTGATGGCCCCATGGCGCTACCTTTCTCGCTTCGCCTGAGCAAATTTGAGTTGGAGTTTCATAAAAATCCGGAGGAATCTAAAGATGCTACAGGGGATAGGCTGCAGGTTCAATGGGCTGAGAAAAATTGGGTGACCCATTTCTCGACCGAGTTGAATGTGGAACATCCCGTGACGCCGCCGGATGCCGCAGCGGGATCAAGACCGTCGTTTGTCGTCAAGGTGCTGCGTCATGTGTCCGACTTTGCCATTGATGGGACGACAGGAGAAGTGATGTCCCGTTCCGATGAGCCCAATAATCCGGCTGTTCAGATATCGGTGGTGGCGGGCGGGGTAACCAATAGGCAATGGGTCTTTGCCCGCTTTCCGGATTTTGGTAGTCATGATGTGCTCGATGCTGCAGCCATGCCGTTGAAGTTCCGTTTTCAGGCGGCTGAGTCGGCGGGACGGGGGCGGCAGGGTTCCATCAAGGCCTTCAAGAGTACGATTGAGGTAGTTGAAAATGGCGCCGTGGTAAGTACCCGGGTGATCGCGGTTAATTCCCCCTTTTCCTGGAAAGGGTTTTCCTTCTATCAGACCAGTTACAACCCCGATGATCTGGCTTGGAGTGCGCTGCAGGTGGTACGTGACCCGGGTGTACCCATCGTGTATGCGGGTTTTATTTTAATGATGGCAGGGTTGACACTGGTTTTTTGCGTGGGGCCCTGGCTTGGAGAGCAACGCCGGACGACAGGAGGAATTCCATGACCTCGATTTTGAACATGACCGTGTTATTTAATGTGAGTCTAGCGGTCTATTTTTGCGCCATGGTTGCCTCGGTGATAGGGTTGATGTCACGGCGGCGGTTTTTTGACGTGGCCGCCAACGGGCTGATTGTGGTTGGGGTTTCAATCCAGACAATCTATCTGGGAATGCGTTGGGTGGAGGCGGGGCGGGCTCCCTTCAGCAATATGTTTGAATCGCTTGTTCTTTTTGGTTGGACGGTTTCGGTGGTATATCTGCTTCTGAGGATTCGTGCGAAGCTTCCATGGCTTGCCGCCGCCTCGGCGGCGCTCTCTGCCCTGGCTCTCGCGCATGCCAGCACCTTTGAGTCGGAGATCCGCCCCTTGATGCCAGCGCTTCAGAGTAATTGGCTGTCTTTTCATGTGATGACCTGCTTCCTGGGATACGGCGCCTTTGCCATATCGTCACTGGCTGCGGTTGGATTCCTGATTGCCAGTCGTGAGCGTAGCACCGCTCAAGGGGAGACCCGGCAAACCCTTGAGACGATTGTGGCCCAGACCATTTCCTTTGGGTTTCTGTTCCTGACCTTGGGAATCCTGACTGGCGCCGTATGGGCGAATTCAGCCTGGGGAACCTATTGGTCCTGGGATCCAAAGGAGACCTGGTCGTTAATCACCTGGTTTATTTATGCGGGTTTCCTGCATTTCAATTTTGTGCGCGGTTGGCGCGGCCGACGGGCGGCATGGATTTCGATTATAGGATTTGTCTCTGTGTTATTCACTTATTACGGGGTCAATTTCCTTCTGGCCGGTTTGCATAGTTACGCGAAATCATAAAAAGAAGGTATCGCGAAACAGGGAACCCACCCCGTACCCCTCCCAAGGATGGGAACGAGATAATTCGTAATGTTTTGAGAATAAGTTAAGGAAGGGAGTCTATTGATGAATCGTAAAACATATATTGTTGGGGCGCTGGTATTGACTTTTGGACGCTTCTCCGTAGGGGCTGATATGTGTTCGGCGACGGCGGGGGCTGTGGATGATCGATCAGAGACCACCTATACAGGCATGGTTTTAGAAACAACGAATGTCAGCCGTTACACCTATGTCCAGATTGATACAGGCAGGGAGAAAATTTGGGCGGCGGGGCCAGCTTGCGTGGTTAAAGCGGGGGATCGTGTTTCGTTTACCGGCGGCGTGCCGAATAAGAATTTCTCCAGCCCCGTACTGAAGCGGAAGTTTGAAGAACTCTATTTTGTCGGCCAGATCGTGCCTGCGGGAAGTGCAAGTCCCGCCGTTGGCGCGACCAAACTACCGCTGGGGCATCCCGCCATCACCGGTAAGGGTGAAGCGGTGGGAACGACGCTGTCTGCCGAGGTTATTCAAAAACCGGCCGGTGGGAATACCGTGGCTGAGGTTTGGGCCGGAAAAGCTGAATTGTCGGGGAAGCAGGTTGTTATCCGTGCCAAGGTTATAAAAGTCAGTCCCAAGATTTTGGGCAAGAACTGGCTGCACTTGCGTGACGGGACAGGCGCAGAAGGCGCGAATGATTTGGTGGTGACCACAAAGGCCGAGGTTAGCGTCGGGGATGTTATCACCGTGAGAGGCACGCTTAACACGGAGAAGGATTTTGGTTCGGGATACCGCTATGACGTCATCATGGAAGATGCGACTGTCATCACGAAGTAGGCGTTTCTTCCTTTGAGTTAGCCAGCGTCTCGGTATCCAATCCGTGCTCCTCGCGGTACAAATGTTCCGACATTCGCCCGTCGATACAGGCCGTATTCAAGGGGTAGACATCCGGGTCAAACATCACGTGATAGAAATGCCACACGATGATGGCCAGCACGGCCAGAATGGCTTCGTAGTAATGGATGGTGATAGCCACGTCGATCACCCAGCGGGGCGCCCACTCGGTGATGCTCATTTTGAACCAGATCACCAATCCGGTCAGGCCCATGATCAGCGTACCCCAGACCACGGCCCAGTATTCGGCTTTCTCGCCATAACTGAACCGGGCAAAGGCCGGCTTGGGAGCCCTTGGGAATATCAGGTAACGTAGATTGCCGATTACATCCAGAACGTCCTTTGGGCAGGGGAATAAATCCTTTATCAGGTTGTGGCCATCCTTTGTCCTGATGGCGTAAAGAGTATGATACACCGCCAAGAGCATCAACACGAGCGCGGCCGCGCGATGCCCGAGATGCCGCACGTGTTCGCTTGATCCCAGCAGGAATCGCACCCCTGAATCAGGATACTTCAGGGCAAATCCGGTGATGGCCAGCGCGATAAAACTCGTGAGCAGGATGAAGTGCTGGAGGCGTTGCGAGAGGGTCATTCGGACTACCGTCCTGTCCTTTTTGCGCCAAGCCAGCATGAATTTCCGGCGCATGACGAGCGCGTTGTGGGCCAGCATTCCGCCGATCACGCTCACGATCAGGAGGAGGTAAATCCGCCTGACCCACCGATTGATCCTGTCCCCGGGGTTCGCGACGGAGGCCTCGTCGAGATGGATCGTTCCGAATGAAAAGTTTTCATTGGCGTCGGGGTGGCATTTTTGGCAGGTCTTGACCATGTTGGCCTTGTTGACGGATGAACGCGGATCCGACGAGGGAAGCACGTTGTGGTAACCGTGGCAACTGGCGCAGTTCGCGCTGCGGTTTGAACCGAATTTTGCCGCCATTCCGTGATAACTGGCAAAGAAGGTCGTGACACGATCCATAGGAAGATTGTACCGGGCATTGAATCGCTCGGAGGCATGGCAACGGCTGCAGACGTCCTCGGCTACTTTCAGCGGGGAAACGGTTTTCAAGCCCTCAATCTGGTGGTCGGCGTGGCAATCGGTGCAGGTAGGCGCATCCCGCTCGCCGCGCGCCATGGCTTTACCGTGAATGCTGTTCCGGACGTCATCCATGATCCTCGCATGGCATTTGCCGCAGGTGCCGCTTTGATTTTCGTGGTTCAGGAGCGATGCATGGGCTTCCGCTCTAAGGATGTCATGTTTGCCGTGGCAGTCGGCGCAGACGGCGGCCTTCAGGTTACCTGCCAGGCGTGCCGTTCCGTGAATGCTGGCGGAATAGGAGTTCACGGCCATTCCATGGCAGTTTACGCAGGTCACCGGTTTGGCCGTAAAACCATCAGGGTGTGGTGCTTCGGTAATGTCAGTATGACAACTCGTGCAGGTGTTGCTGGCATGAATGGATGCCGCATAGCTTACAGGACTCACATATAACGCGATCACTTTTCCGTCCGCGCTTTTCTTGTTCAAGGTCTTATCCTCGTGACAGGTGAAGCAATCGGAATTGTCGAGCGCCATGCTCCCTTGGGGTAGCAAAACGGCCAGCAGACCAGCCATGACGACAGGGTAATTGAAGCCGCTCATAATGTGGTAACCTCCTAGTGCAGTAGGCGTGTGGACATGGCCAGCACAATCAACGCCAGCAAGATCAGCCCGGTGCCAAAGAACATGTAGCCGAAAGTCCGGGCGATATCCTGCCATCGGGCCCATTCATCCTGAACGCGGTGACTCTCGAGTTTTCCCTCGGCCACAAGCCGGTCATACCACTGTTTCCGTTCATGCAGCATTTCCGATTTGGAGATGCGCCCGGAGAAAATCACAGTATCCATCGGAAACTTCTCGATCCGAAAATGCGTGTTGAAGAAATGGAAGGTGAAGATGAATCCGGCCGCCAGCAAGGCCTCGTCCGAATGCACGATCATCGCAATATTAATCACCCAGCCCGGCATAAACCGGGTGAAAAATAACGGGAACCACATGATCAGACCGGAGGCTCCGATCATGGCAACGCCCCAGAATACCGCGAGGTAATCGAACTTTTCCCAGTACGTCCACCGGTCGAACTGAGGCCGGGGGCCCTTGCCAAAGAACCACTTCTGGTGGGCGATGAACTCATGCCAGTCTTTCATGTTTGGAACCATAGAATCCGGGCCCATCAGGATCGCGATCAGCCGTTTGAGTTGAAAGCGTCCGGTTACCGGGTCAAACAGATTGCCGCGGCCCCGCCAGGAGGCGCGGATCCGGTCCGTCAGGTGCAGGGCGAAATACAGGAACGTGATCAGCGCCGCGAAGTGATGCAGCGACCGGGCAACCTGGGGGCCGCCCATGATGTTGAAAATAGTCTTGGCCCAATCCGTATAGTGGAATTTCAACGGCATTCCTGTAATCACCAGCAGCAGGAAACTGGTGACGACCATGATGTGCAGCATCCGCTCGAACGGCGAAAACCGTGTAAACCACTGATCGCCTGCCTGGGTGCTGATCTTAGCTTCTCTGAAGGTTTTTGAGTCGTGAAGATACAGGTAGCCGGATCGGAGTATCCAGAGTGCCGTATGCAGTCCGAAAAAGGCAAACGTGCCGACCAGCAACCCTGTCATGGAGATAAAGACGAAGTGGAGGAGCGGATAGTGTTTACGGTCGGTCGGGTCGGCGTGTGGAACATACTGGGTAAACTTGGCCGTGGCTCCCTTATGGCATTGTTGGCAGGTCTTGAGAATGTTGGTTGAGGAAAGACGGGATTCCGGATTTGAAGGGGGAAGCACATCATGGTGTCCATGGCAGTCATAACAGGCCGCAACTTCAGGCGCGCTATGGGATGTGCCCAGAGCTATGGCCTTGCCATGATACGTCTCCATGTAATTCTCTAGACGATCCTGGTGACACTTCCCGCAACGTTGATCGCTGGCGGCCTTGAGCGGCCCGCCGGTCTGGGTCTCGATCTGATGAGCTGTGTGGCAGTCCGTGCAGACGGGCCCCCGTGCATCGCCCTTGGCGAGAAGTTGCCCATGCACGCTCTTCATGTAGGTATTCTCAACGCCAATGTGACACTTGCCGCAAGTGTTGGCGATATGGGCATGATTAATAGTCGAGTCGCGGTCCACGGTGCGGCGAATCGTGTGGACACCGTGGCAGTCGTTGCAGGAAGGTGCGACAATCAGGCCGAGCTTGAGCAAGGCACGGCCGTGGATGCTTTCCATATATTGGGCGGCGGCCTGCGGAAACTTCATTTTGTATTCGGACGTTAGGTTAGTGTTGCTGTGGCAACGCGCGCAGGTTGCCGGCAGATTGAGCTTGAACACCGGGGAGTTTCCCTGTTTGACGGGAACGATATTGTGCGACCCATGGCAACTCTGACAAGTGGCGGCGCCCGATGTTCCCATGCTCTGGCTCACGCCGTGAATGCTGGCGGAGTACTCCTTGGCCACATCGTCATGGCAACTGCCGCATTGAGGCGCAGGGAGTTTGTCGGCATGAGGAATCTCCTTTATACCCGCGTGACAGTCCGTGCAGGAGAGCTGTGTGTGGACTGATTTCTTCAGATCACTTTCTACGACCTGCAGTGATTGTGTTGCTCCCATGATCTGCCGGGTAAGGGACGGATCATCATGGCAAACCATGCAATCGCTGTTTGAAATCGTCGCGCCTTGGGCGCGGGGGCTTCCTCCCCAGCTAAGCAGGAGAATAAAGGCCACCCGGAAGATACATTTACAGAGTATTGTGTGCATAGGAGTGGTTTAAAATAGCGCGACGCTCCATTTTCGTAAATAGGATAAATCTACGTAAAGTGGACTTATTCCGGATTGATATTTTCTTGGCATTAACGGATTGAATCTCTATGGTGACGCACTTAATTGAAACCGATCTAAAGGAGTAGGGGTAGTATTATGAATAAGGTTAAGCTGGGTGATCTTCTCAGGAATTGGATCAGCATGGCGGGTTTTTTTCTGGGAGCGTGCGCCCTCATCGTAGGCCTGGTGCTTATGATTATCGATGCCTCTCGCGAAAACCTCTCGCCTTACTTCGGTATCGTCATTTATCTCCTGATACCCGCCTTCGTGTCCGGTTGTGTCGTGCTGGTGGTGGCTGGCATGCTTTGGACCCGGCGCCGGATGCAGAGTCAGGGGTATGTACATCACCTGCCGGTGATTGATCTAGGTGATCGGCGAACCCTCGTGCGACTTGCCTTGTCCGCTATTCTTGGCGCCGTGGTGGTCGTTGTGGCTTCTGTTGTGGCTTATCGGACCTACCATTTTACTGAGTCTGTCCAATTCTGCGGAAGGGTCTGTCACAAGGTGATGAATCCGGAGTTCACTGCCTTTCAACAGTCGCCGCACGCCGGTTCATCGTGCACCGAGTGCCACATCGGGCCGGGCGCCGAGTGGTTTGTTAAAGCCAAGGTCACGGGGCTCTATCAGGTCTATTCCGTTTTGTTCAACAAGTATCACCGTCCGATTGAGACGCCCGTGGAGAGCCTTAGGCCGGCCAAGGATACCTGTCTGGCCTGCCACTGGCCGACAAAGTTTTTCGGAGCGGTGTTGCGAACTTGGACCTACTACGGAACCGACGAAAAAAACTCGCCATGGACGATCAAGATGCTACTCAACATTGGCGGTGGAAATCCGGCGCATGGCCCGATCCGCGGTATCCACTGGCACATGGAAGGGGTTAATACGGTCGAGTACATCGCGACCGACCGCAAGCGTCTGCTTATTCCCTGGGTTCGTGTGACCGACCAACTCGGAAAGGTGACGATCTACCGCAGCGAAGATAAGAAAACCTCTATCACCGATGAGCAAGCCGCCACGTTATCCAAGCGCCGTATGGACTGTATGGATTGCCACAATCGGCCGGCTCATCTCTATCGCGCACCAAATGAATTGCTTGATATGGCGTTATCCGCCGGCAGAGTCGACAGCTCCATTCCCTCCATCAAGTCCCAGGCGGCCAAACTTCTCGCCGCCCCCTTCAAAACAGAGGCTGAGGCCCTTACGGCTATTGATCATGAGTTGCGCGCGAAACATCCGGGTGACCCCCGGATCGACCCCGTTATTAAGGAGATCCAGTCTCTCTATAGCGCTAACTTCTTTCCCGAAATGAAAGTCCGCTGGGATGAATACCCTAACCACATTGGGCACAAGATCACGCCCGGCTGTTTTCGCTGTCACGACGGCCAGCATGTGAGTGATTCCGGAAAACGGATATCTCAGGACTGCAAGACGTGCCACACGATTCTGGCCCAAGGCCCCGGCAAAGAACTGGCTGAGTTCACGTCTTCCGGGTTGGAGTTCAAGCATCCGGAAGATATCGGGGATGACTGGAAATCCGGACGTTGCGACACCTGCCACACTGGAAGCCCCTAAGGGGGTGTCATCTCCCAAGGATTCGCACCGCTTCAAGTCACTCCCAATGGGCGTGGCGGAATTTAGTCGTAGGTCTTGTGGAAGCGTGGATCGCTGCTGTCCTTTTACGCTTCAGGAGTTGGCTTGGATGGTTTTTCAGGGGTGGTAGGGGGCGGCTCGGACGGCTTTTCAGGGGTTATTTTTGCGGTCTGGGCGGAAGCCGAGGTCTCAACGTAATTCATTTGCAGGGCGGTCAGTGTGTTTTTGATCAGCCGCTCCTCCTCGCGGTCAAGATTCCCGCGGGTCTTGGCCTCAAGCATCTCAAGCATATCGATCGTCGCCTGGGCGGCCTCTAAATGAATTTCTGTTTTGCCCGTCATCGGGTTGATGATCTTGCCGAGTTGTTGCATGGCCGACGACGACAGCATGATGGCCAGTTCCATGAACAGCGCCTTATTCATGTCTGAAGGGGGTGTTGCGGGCATGTTCCTTCTCCTCTCTCCTTATGGACTGGGGGCGGGACCGTGGTTTATCAGATTTTTGCTTTTTCGGGGTTTCGCAGGACAAACAGGCCGGGCGAGGCTTTTTTGAAGGTCCGGTCCGTGTACATCTTGACATTCAGGGCGTTTATCGGCTCCTGTGACCGCCACTGATACCCGCCTGACAGGCTGGCTTCATAGATGTCATGAACGGACATGGGTTTTCCCGCTTCAGTCAGGATGGTGCTGACTAAATCCCGCAAGCTGGGCTGAGCTTTTCTTGGCAGCCGCATATTCCGGATTGTCACGCTCAAAGGGGGTTCGCGCTTTTGGGCCTTTTTGAGGATGGCCGCCATCTCGGTTTCCAAAAGCTCAATTTTCTGCCTGAGTACCATAATTTTCTTCAGGTCATCAGCGCGCAATTCATTCAAATTAATCATGGGGTTCTCCTTATCATTACTTAGTGTCAAGATTGTGCATAAAGATGACGATAAATCAACCAGTTATTTTATGAGTTAAATAGGGACCAATGACACAGTTAAATGTCCCCCAGTAGCCTTCGTTGAGTTCGGAATAATCAGGCTGCATTATTCCTTTACTATGGATGGCCGGGGTGTATATTTTGGCGGTAGAGCCGAAGTTACGGGAACAGGAGTACGGGCGTGAATCCCTCGACCATATTATTGATTGAAGACAATCCTGATGATATTCTTCTGACTCAACGTGCGTTCACGCAGAATAACATCGTCAATATTCTGGATGTTGTACGGGATGGCGCCGAAGCCTTGGACTATTTATTTAGTGCAGGCGCCTATGCCGGCCGTGATCCAAGGAGTATGCCTATTTTGATCCTGATGGATATCAAACTGCCGAAACTTGATGGTTTGGAAACACTGAGGCGTATCCGTTCGGATGTCCGCACCAAACTCTTGCCGGTCGTGGTCCTGACCTCATCTCTTGAAGATCAGGACATTCTGAAGAGTTATAGTCTCGGAGCCAACAGTTATGTTCGAAAGCCGGTGGATTTTCAGAAGTTTATTGATGCCGTCAAGCATCTCGGGATTTACTGGCTGGCCATCAATCAGCCGCCGTGTTAACCCTCGGCGCGATCGTGGAGAAACTCATGTCGGATCAGGCAATAACAAATGGGCAGGAGCCAGCCACTCTGTTGAGGCTTTTGATCGTGGAGGATTCTGTTGATGATACCGAAATGATCGTGCGGGAACTTCGGCGTGCGGGATATAATCTTGTCTATGAGCGGGTTGACACCGTGGCCGCCATGAGGTCTTTGTTGTTGTGGGAATGGGATCTGATCTTGGCGGATTATAACATGCCTCGGTTCAGCGGTCTTGAGGCCTTGGCCGAGTTTAAGACGTGGGGGCGGGATATTCCGTTTATTATTGTGTCCGGCGCTATCGGTGAGGAAAAGGCCGTGGAAACCCTGAAGGCGGGCGCGCAGGATTATGTGTTGAAAGATTGCCTGTCGCGACTGGTGCCTGTTATTCAGCGTGCCTTGAAGGATGCGACTGCCCGGCGGGAGTATCGAAGAGTCCAGATGGAACGGGATCGGGCCGAGGAGGCGCTCCGGGAGAGTGAAGCCCGATTGCGGGTTATTCTGGAGTCTGTCCAGACCGGGGTATTGATCGTGGATCCGGAAAGCCATATTATTAAGGAGGTTAACCGCGAGATGGCCCAGATGATTGGGTTACCCGTGAATGAAATCGTGGGTAATCCCTGCCATCACTTTGTATGCCCTGCAGCCAAGGGACAGTGTCCCATCACCGATTTACGCCAAGGCATTGACCACTCCGAGCGTGTTCTGATCAAGGCGGATGGCGCGGAGATGCCGGTGATCAAGACCGTACGGGAAGTGATATTCAATGGACGTCGGCAGTTGATTGAGAGTGTGGTGGATATCAGCGAAATCAAACGGTTGCAGAAGCAGGTCATTCTCGCCCATAAAATGGAGGCTGTAGGACAGTTGGCTGGGGGGGTTGCCCATGATTTCAACAACATTCTGCAGATCATCCTGGGCTATGCGGAGGTGATCATGCGCCGTACTCCCGACTCGTCGCCCTTAGCCCAGGAAATAAGATGTATTCATGAGGCTGCCCATCGCGCGGCGATGCTGACCCGTCAATTGTTGACGTTTAGCCGACGCCAGATGGTGGTGCCGGAAGTGTTAGAAATGAGTAGTATACTGGAGAATATGCGCGGCTTGATCGTGCACCTGATCGGGGCGGACATTCATCTTAGCATCCAGTGTCCTCCAGACCTTCTTCCGGTTAATGCCGACGCAAGCCAGTTGGAACAACTTCTCATGAATTTGGTAGTCAATGCCCGGGATGCGATGCCCCAAGGGGGGAAGTTGAATATTTCAGCCGCCCGGGTGATGCTGGATGAAATGCAGGCCTCCTCCATTCATGGCGCGCGTGCCGGAAACTTTGTGACTGTCGCTGTGTCAGATACCGGCGTGGGAATGGAAGCCTCGGTTTTGGAGCATGTGTTTGAGCCGTTCTTCAGCACCAAAGGGATAGGGCACGGAAGCGGGCTTGGGCTTTCCGTGGCCTATGGGATTGCACGCCAACACGACGGTTGGGTTCATGTGCAGAGTGAGGCCGGCAAAGGGTCCATCTTTACGCTCTATCTGCCAGAGAGCACCGAAGGTGTTACTCCCATTGCCGTGGACTCTGGCGCTTCTCTTCAGGGGCATGGCGAGCGTATTCTGTTGGTGGAGGATGAGCCTGAAGTGCGGGGATTGGCCCTTCGCGTCCTGACGGCGGCCGGATATGATGTCTTTGCGGTGGCGACGATTGAGGAGGGGGCGATAGCCCTCCACCAGCAGAACCGGTTTGACATGGTATTCAGCGATGTGGTTTTGCCGGATGGGAATGGGGTCGATCTGGTCGAAAAAGCGCTGGTTCACAACCCGCGACTGGGCGTGCTGATGAGCAGCGGTTATGCGGATGATCGCTCCCGCTGGCAGACCATCGAAGACCGTGGTTTTCCCTTCCTGCCCAAACCGCATTCGCCCGCCCGGCTGCTGAGCATGATCAGGGAAGTTCTGGCGGCTGTGAAGGATGACTAATTTAGGAAGGCGCTTCAATGGATCTTGATAAAATACGCATTCGTGAGCTTCGGGTACGATGCCGGGTTGGGGTGACTGCGCTGGAGCGGCGCCTGCCCCAGGAGGTTTTGATTACCGTGACCCTCCATGCGGATCTGCAACGCGCCTGCCGGAGTGATGATTTGCGACACACGGTTGATTATAAGGCGCTTAAGAAAGCCATCCTGGCGGAGTCCGAGCGCAAATCGTTCAAATTGATCGAGCGCCTGGCCCAGCGGATCGCCGAGTTGTCCCTTCAGGATCCCTTGGTGCGTCAGGTGGATGTGGTGGTTCAAAAACTGGGAGCACTTCGATTTGCCCTGTGCAGCGAAGTGGAGATAACGAGACGTAAAACGTGAGATGTAAAAAGTGAGATGTGCGATGAATAAGAAACGTGTGGCGAGTTTGGTGGCAGAGTTATTGAAGGAAATCGGTGAAGACCCAGCCCGTGAAGGCTTGCTCAAGACTCCGGAACGGGTGGCGGCCGCCTACGAGTTCCTGACCTCCGGTTATCGGATGTCCGTGAAAAGCATCGTCAATGGGGCTGTTTTCATGACCGAGGCAAACAATATGGTCTTGCTCAAGAACATTGAGGTCTACAGCCTCTGCGAGCACCATATGCTTCCTTTTTTCGGCCGCTGCCATATTGGTTATATTCCCAATAAAAAGGTATTGGGCGTGAGCAAGCTGGCCCGCATTGTGGACTGCCATGCCCGTCGGCTTCAGATCCAGGAGCGCCTGACGGCTCAAATTGCCCATGACATCATGGGCGCCATCAAGCCGGAGGGGGTGGGGGTGGTCATGGAATGTCGCCACCTCTGTATGATTATGCGCGGGGTCGAAAAGCAGGATTCCGTGATGACCACATCGTCTGTCCTGGGCAGTTTTCATCATGATTCCTCTACTCGGGCCGAATTCCTGAGTCTGATTCGTTAATGCTCGTTATTGAACACCGTAATTATTCTCACTCCGCTCCGCTTCATCCGCTTCATTCTTGCCTCTTTGTGTCAAATCGGCCAATCTATTGGGCTTATGACAAATACACGTAACAAACTTTATGTGGGGTTGGGTCCTCTGATGGGGATTCTCGCTTTGGGGCTCTATGTCATTACTCTCAGTAGGGGGGCTTACCCGGGCGAGTCCGCTAACCTGATGGCGGTGGAATTGGGGCTTAATCCGTTAGGGGCTTCCAGTCATCTTTTTTTCGGGTGGGTGGTGGATTTGGTTGCCCGGCTGCCGTTTGGGACTCTTGTCGACCGGTTGAATCTCTTAAGCGCAGTGTGTGCTGCAGGAGCGGTCGGGCTCTTTTTTCGCATCATTTCGGATGTCGTGTGGGCTCTGATCCCCATCAATGATCGTACTGTGCGTGCCGCGAACCGGGCGTCCCTGTTGGCCGGTGTGGCGGGGTGTGTGGCCTTGATGGGGGCCATTCCGTTCTGGTATGCCGCCAACCGGTTCCATCCCGCCGCGTTTGATGTGCTGGCGCTTTTCATATTAGCGAAACTGCTGTTGACGTTTGTCCGGCGTGCCCCCGTGTGGGCCGGTCTGGCCTTTGCCTTTTTATATGGTGCGTTTGTGGTAGAGTTCGCGACGCTCATCGTGTTTGGTCCGCTTGTTCTGGCCGGGATCCTTTATGCCCTTTGGATCAATGGCGATCTGCGCTGGCGGCGTGTATTGCCGATTGCCGGATGCCTGGCCTTGGGGACGCTGTTGTATATTCCCGCCGCCTGGCATATGCAGGGCGGTAAGGCATTCCAGTTGAGCCAGAGTGGCGGATTCTGGCAGGCGCTTTATTTTGTTTTTAAAGGTCAGTACCAGTTGATTGCGACCAGTCTGCCGCAGATTGGGTGGCTACTGGTAATCCTGGTCGGTATTGTGCCATGGTTGGCCGTTCTGGTGGTGGCGCGTCGCGGACTGAACGAAGAACGGGATTGGGGCCTCTATATCCTCCACGTGATCCTGACGGCGGTTGTGATTGCCGTGTTGTTTAATGTGCCCTTTTCACCCTGGCGCCTTCTGGGGGCATCACGTCTGTTGGTGACCCCGTATGTCTTATTGGCGTCTTGTTTCGGGTACTTGGTGGCCTATTGGCTCTTGTTCTCCCGGCTGTTTTTTCAGAATGCGGAAGAGGATGAGGGCGGTAAACTCTGGTTCCGTGAATATGGCGGCATGGTTCCCGGACTTCTCTTGATGGCCACGGCCCTGGTGGCGGGGGGGCTCAACTTTTCAAGCGCGGATGCCAGGGCGGCGGGCGTTCTGAACCAGTATGCCCAGTCTGTTGTGAAAACGGCGGTGGGGAGGGACTGGTTGGTAACTGACGGGGTCATGGATAGCAATCTTCAACTTGCAGCCAGGGAGATGGGTGTGCCCCTGCGTTTATTGAATCTGCAGCTGGGAAATAACGCGTTGTACATGAAGCAGATAGCTGGCTCGTTTGACGATGTGAGGCTCAAAAGTCTGGCGGAAGTGGATGGCCAGGCATTCATCAGGGAGTGGATGGACTCTGACACCAATTTTGCCCAGCATGTGTCTTTGATAAGTTTCCCGGATCTATGGCTGGCAGCCTCTCTCCAGCCAGTGCCGAATTGCGTTCTCTTTAACGGGGTTCGAGACATCGAGGGAGTCGATTCCGAGGCTCTTTGGAAGAGGCATCAGGCTTTCTGGAAAGAATCGTTTATCGGTGGGCTTGCCACCCTTCGAAAAGAGGATCCGATGCTGGCTTTTCAAGCGGCCACGGCGCTTCGGCATCTGAGCATGGTGGCTAATAATCTCGGCGTAGTGTTGGAAGATTTGGGCTGGCGCAAGCAGGCGTATGAGTCTTATGCCAAAGCGCGGGAATTGGATGCCGGCAACATCAGCGCCATGTTGAACCAGTTGACCATGAATGAACACGGCTACGCCGCACCTGACGCGGACAAGGTGAAGGCGGAGTTCATGGAGTTTTCCAAAACCCTCAAGCGGAAATTCCAGATCTGGTCGCTGTCAAGGGTCTATGGCTATGTCCGGATGCCGGAAGCCTATGCCAACCTGGGTATGACATGGGCGTTCTCGGGACAACCCGGCATGGCGGTGGCCGGTTACAAGCGGGCGATTGAATTGGCGCCGGATCGGAAAGATCAGTTGAGCCAGGGGTTGGCGATGGCCTATCTGGCTCAGGATCAATCGAACGCAGGGGAGGAGATCCTTCGTGATTTGATTGAAAAAGACCCGAAGAACACCCGTATTCTGATATCGTTGGCCCGGTTGGCGGCCCAGAAAAACCGGTTTGAAGAAGCCGGAACACTCTTAGACAGGGCGCAGAAAGCAGGGGTCTCAAAGCAGCGGATTGCTATGGAATATGCGGTGATGCATCTGGCTGCGGGAGAAAACGGTAAAGCCCGGGTTATTCTGCAGGAGTTGGTGGACTTGAATCCTGATCTCACATCCGCCTGGGCCTTGCTCGCCGGCGTCTTTATAGCGGAGAATGATGCCAAGGCGCTGGAGCAATGCGAACGCAAACTGACCCGGGCGAAGGGGCAGGACTTTATGACGACGGTTGTACTGGCCCAGATTGCCTTGCGACATGCGCAGGTCATCGAGGCTAGAACCTATCTTGATCAGGCGTTGACGATACGGCCGAATACCCCCTTGTTGCTTGATCTGTTGTTGCGATTGGATGTGCAGGAAGGGCGGCGTGACTTGGCGGGCGTGCATATCAGGACCCTGTTGATCCTCGATCCGGGGCATCCTTTCGCTAATCAGGTGCTGGCGAGCATGCAGCTAGAACGTAAAGAGTATGCCCAGGCGGAGAACTCGCTCCGTAAAAGTTTGGCCCGGAAAAATGATCCACTGGTGATGAACGATCTGGCGTGGGTATTGCAGGAGCAAGGACAACTCGACGAGGCTGAAGCCTTGGTCCGCTCGGCCTTGAAGGTGTCGGAGAAAACTGGCACGGCTTGGGATACGTTGGGGATGATCCTGATGAAGCGGGGCAAACTGACGGAGGCAAACGAGCTGTTCAAAAAGGCGTTGTCGCTGATTCCTGATGTCCCTTCGGTGCAGTATCATCTCGCCGTTTTGTCGGAAAAAACCGGGGATTTCAAGAAGGCGGCGGAACTGGCTGAAAATCTATTGGTTCGTCCGGTGGGGTTGAGTCAGTCTGAGCAGGATGACCTCCGCCGTATGAGCCGCCGAACGAGTGGGAAATGAAGGAGTGAATGACATGACCTATCAGGAAGCGAAACGGGACTTGGAGCAGCATGGGCAGGGGCATGTGCTGAAATACTGGGACCGCCTGGATGAAAAGCAGAAAGTCGGGCTGCTCAGTCAGATTGAGGCCCTGGATTTCAAGACCATCGCCAGAATTCAGGATAAGTTGAAAGCGGGTGGTGAGGCGGGGGAACCGCAGGGTGAGATTATACCGGCCCCGGTGGTTTCGCTAACACCGGAGAAGGTCCCAGAACCCCTGAGGATTGGCGAGGCGGCCTTGAGGGCGGGGCAGGTGGGCGTCATCCTCGTGGCTGGAGGACAGGGAACCCGTTTGGGATATGATGGGCCCAAGGGAACCTATCGCCTGGCTCCTCTCACTCACGCCTCCTTGTTTGAAATTCATGCCCGGAAGATCCTGGCGCTGGAACGGTATTATAATACCCGGATTCCTTTTTATATCATGACCAGTGGCGGGAATGATGCCGATACACGCGCCTTCTTCGATTCGAAGAAGTATTTCGGGCTCAATCCCGAGCGTGTGAAGTTCTTTATCCAGGGTACTCTCCCTGCGTTTTACCCGGATGGTCGGATTGTGCTTGAGGCGCCGGATAAATTGTTTTCCGCCCCGGATGGCCATGGCGGAATTCTCTCGGCCCTGGATAGGCGGGGAATGCTGACGGACATGAAAGCCCGCCGGTTGACCACGCTGTTCTATTTTCAGGTGGATAATCCGCTTGTGGAGATTGCGGACCCGGCTTTTGTCGGGCTGCATCTGCAGCGCAACGCCGATATGTCGCTGAAGGTTTGCTCCAAGCGCGATGCCGATGAGGGGCTGGGTGTCACGGTAGTTCGGAACGGCCGGTGCTCCGTCGTCGAGTATATTGAACTGACCTCAGAACAGAAAAATGCCCGTCGGCCCGATGGGGAGTTGGTGCTAAAATTTGGAAGCGTGGCCATTCATATTTTTTCGCTCGAGTTCCTGGGGCGTGAGGTCTCCGCAGGGCTTCCGCTTCATAAGGCACATAAGAAAGTGTCATTTTGCGATGAGTATGGCGTTACGATCAAGCCGGAGAAACCGAATGCGTACAAGTTTGAGAAGTTTATTTTCGACGCCCTGCCGGATGCGAAAGAGTCCTTGATCATGGCGTTTGCCAGGGAGGACGAATTTGCCCCGGTCAAGAACGCGGAAGGCAATGATTCTCCGGAGTCCTCCCGTGCGGCCATGATCGAGAAATTTGCTCGCTGGTTCGAGGCCCTCGGGATAAAAGTTCCCCGTTATGCCAATGGGCAGGTCTCGGTCAAAATCGAGATAGATTCGGCCTACGCCCACAGCGTCGAAAGCCTGGCGGCACGGCTTCCGAAAGGGTTTGAAATCAAGGGCGACATGCTGTTGAATGACCCGACTTCCTGAATGTGTATCCATGCGTCCTGTTTTGCTAATCATAATCTCGATGGTGATCCTGGGCGGCGTTTTATGGGCTGCTCAGGCGTACCAATTATTGCGATTTGCCAGGTTGCAGATGGGGGAGGCCTGGGATGACTTGAAAGCAGCTCTTCTGGCTAGGCGGGAAATGATTCCCTACATTGTGGCTGCGGTTCCGGCAATTGTCGCCCCGGTGCTTGATGTCCTGGGTAACGCCTGTGATCTTGCGTCGAATGTCGAGGGAGTGGCTGACTGTTCGCAGGCTGAAGCCCGGTTGTCAGCCGCGATCCAGCGAGTGTTTACGCAACTCGATTCGATGGCGCCGATTGAGACGTTGGACATCCTGTCTCCGTTGCGCGAGAGGATCAGGGTGCAGGAAATGCGCATTGATGTACTGAAAGAGTCCTATAACCGGCAGGTCGAACTGTTTAATACCATCCAGCGGCGAGGTGCCGGCCGGGTACTGGCCTCGTGGGGGATGGTCAGGCCGGCGGAGTTATTTTGATGAAGAGGCCGTGGGAATATCAGGAAGGTACATTGCCTTGGACAAAGACGTGCTTTGTGTGTGGTCAGGATAATCCTCACGGACTGAAGTTGCGTTCCCGGGTGGAGGGCGACACGGTTGTGCTGAACCATGTGCCGAGAGCGGCGGATCTTGGCTATCGTCATCTTGTCCACGGCGGCATCTCCATGACGCTTCTGGATGAAGTCATGACGTGGGCGGCGATTTTGACGTTCAAGGGGGCCTCTGTGGCTGCGGAACTGACCGTGCGTTTAAAACAGCCGGTCGTTGCCTGGAAACCCATCCGCATTGAGGGGTGGATTACCTTGGATAAGGCCCGTTTGGTCGCCACTGAAGGTCGGATTGTGGATGCCAATCAAATCGTTCTAGCGACCGCAACGGGAAAATATGTTTCGATGCCTGGCGAAGGGCGTCACCTGTGTGTGGAGGATTTTGTGGATAGTGACGAGGCGATTTATCTGCCGTTTTTGAAGGGATAGGATATGAGAATAATGATCTGGATGACGGGCTTGATGGTGGCCGGTGTGGTGCTGGCCGATGACGCCAAAACCAATGCGCCCCTGCCCCTGGCGTCGGCGGTAACCAATGTGGCCGTGACCAATGTGGTAGCTAAACTGGCTATGGCAACGAATGGCCCTGTGGCAACGCCATCCCTTCTAGTAGCCTCGCCGGATCCACAGGTTGGAAAAGTTTTGATGGGGTTGGCCACTTATCTTCAGGCCGCAAAAACGTTCCGATGCAGCGTCTCGTTCCGAATTAATTCTGAAATGGAAGGGATGAAGCAGGAAATATCAGCCGTTTATGCTCTGGCGGCGGAGAGGACGAACCGTCTCTCGCTCCGGTATGTCAAGGGGATGACGGGGAACACGGTAGTTTGCAACGGGAAGAAATTGATCATATACGCGCCCGGACTGAACCGGTTTGAGGAGCGGGACGCCCCGAAGTCTTTTGAGCAACTGGCCGAGGGGGTGGGGCCGATGGCTGGGAATATGTTGTTTGTGGATAATCTCCTGAGGGAGGATATCTATGCGGCCATCATGGAAGGGGTGATGTCTGTGACCTACGCGGGAAAAGAGCTTGTAGAGGGAATGGATTGTGATCACATCAAGTTTGTTCAGGATCAATTTGACTGGGAATTGTGGGTGAGTTCCGGGGAGAAACCGGTTGTGGTGCAGGTCTTGAGTGATATGTCGAAGAGTTTTGCAGCCGTGACCGGTGAGGCTGCTTCGTTGCCAAAAGGGATGAAAATGACCGTGCTGAACCAGTTTTCAAACTGGGTGGTGGACGGGGCGATCCCGGTGGATACCTTCGATTTTGACCCACCGGCAGGAGCCCGGAAAGCGGATTCGCTGTTTGAGGGGGAGGACGAAGATGCCGTGGAAAAGCCGGCAATGCCAGTTTTGGGTGAGAAAAAATAATGGAATCAGGATGTAATATCATGACAGAGCCTATCGAGAACGAATTTGTTGAGCAGCGCAAGGCGAACATGATCGCCTTGGCGGGGAAGGGCTATATCCCGTTCGGCCGGGCTTTCAAACGCACGGCGCGGCTGGCTGAAATCCGGGCGGATTTTGGGGAGAGCAAGCCGGTTTCTATGGCCGGTCGTATCACCACATTTCGTGATATGGGGAAAAGCATCTTCGCCGACCTGCGGGATGGCTCCGACCGTTTTCAAATCTATGCCCAGAAGAACGCCATAGGGGAGGCGGCGTTTGACGCGTTTAAGTTGCTCGATTTGGGCGACCACGTTGGCGTTGAGGGAACGTTGTTCACCACCCGGACCGGTGAGCCAACGCTCAAGATTGAACGCTGGACATTACTATCGAAAGCCTTGCTGCCCCTGCCGGAAAAGTGGCATGGGCTGAAAGATACCGATCAGCGCTATCGCCAGCGCTATCTCGATCTGATTGCCAATCCGGCTGTGCGCGAGGTTTTTAACAAGCGTATCCAAATTGTGCGTGAAATCCGGAGCCGTCTTTGCGAGCGCCAGTTCCAGGAGGTGGAAACCCCTATGATGCAGCCCCAGCCCGGGGGCGCCACGGCCAAGCCGTTTGCCACCCACTATGACGCCTTGAGTTGCAAAATGTTTCTACGGATTGCGCCGGAGTTGTACCTCAAGCGGCTTCTGGTAGGCGGATTCGATAAAGTATTTGAGCTCAATCGCAATTTCCGTAACGAGGGGCTTTCGCGAACCCACAACCCTGAGTTTACCATGATGGAGGTCTATGAGGCCTATTCAGACATGCGTGGCATGAAGGATCTTGCCGAAGATCTCATCACGCATGTGGCCCAGGTTGTCATGGGTACGTTGATGGTGGGGAACCCGGAAGCACCAATTGATCTTTCGCGTCCCTGGCGTGAGGTGACCTACCGCGACCTAGTCATGGGGCGTATGGGCGCCGACTGGTTTTCACTGGACAAGCAGGCTCTGCGCCTCAAGGCCGAAGCGCTGGGCCTGTATGTGGATCCAGCCTGGGGCGCCGACGAGATTACCCAGGAAGTATATTCCAAGGTGATCGAGAAAACTCTTCAGAATCCGACCTTTGTCACCCGGTTGCCCGCTGAGTTGGTGCCGCTCGCCAAACGCTGTGAGGATGATTCTTCTGTCGTGGATGTGTTTGAACTGGTGATTGGCGGCAAGGAGATTGCCCCCGGCTATTCTGAGTTGAACGATCCCCTCGAACAGCGCCGCCGATTTGAAGCCCAGGCGGGGGAAGAGGCTCAGAAAGTCGATGAGGATTTCCTGACCGCGTTGGAACACGGCATGCCGCCCGCAGGGGGGATGGGGATCGGGATTGATAGGCTTGTGATGACGCTGACAGGCAGTGAGGCGATCCGCGATGTCATCCTGTTTCCGCAGTTAAAGCCGATCGGAGCTGACGCCTGAGTATTGAGAGTTAATAATAACCATGATGCCTTTTTCACTATTTCTAGCCCTGAAATATCTCAAGCCAAAGCGGACCTATTTTTCCGTGGTCACGGTTATTTCGGTGCTGGGGGTATTGTTAGGGGTGGCCGTCCTCGTGATTGTGCTATCTGTGATGACCGGGTTTGACGACATGTGGCGAGAAAAGATACTCGGGTTCAATGCGCACCTTACGGTCACGGCGTCCGGCGGGATTGCGGAGGAAGACGATATCATGAAGCGGCTTGCTCGATTTGACGGAGTCGCCGGGGTGGCGCCGTCTACCGAGGGGCAGGTGGTCGTTCAGCACAATAATAACATCTACACCCCCTTCCTCCGTGGAATTGATTCGGCTCGTGAGGCCTCAGTAAGTCAGATCCCCTCCAGCGTGACGCAGGGCAAGTTTAGCGTGGCGGGGCAGGATGTGGTAATCGGGGCTGACCTTGCGCGGCGAATCGCCGTAGGGGTGGGGGATAAGCTTCTGATCAATTCGCCGAAGAGTTATGTAAACAAGGATGAGATCACCCTGCCGGAAGAGTTCCGGATTGCCGGCATCTTCGAGGTGGGGATGTGGGAATATGACTCCGGGTTTGTCTTCTGTTCGACGGAGAAGGCCCGGACTCTGTTCGGGTTGGAAAGTGGCGTGGGGGCCATTCGGCTGATGGCTAAAGATCCGTATCGCGCCCAGGATGTGGCGCGGAAGATTCGTAACCAACTCGGTCCGGAATACTACGTCACCACCTGGATGGAGCAGAACCGCCAGATATTCAGCGCCCTGCGGGTCGAAAAGAATATGATGTTTTTCCTCCTGATCTTTATCACCATTGTTGCGGCTTTCGGGATCACCAACACCCTGATTACCGTGACGGTGCAAAAAACCCGGGAAATCGGGTTGCTCAAGGCGATTGGTTTTTCATCCGGCAGTATCATGCGTATATTCTTCTGGCAGGGATGGATGGAGGGGATGGTGGGAACCTTGTCAGGGGTAGGAACGGCGCTGCTGGTATTGAAATACCGCAATGATTTGCTCCGCTGGCTGTCCGATACCTTCAATCTGGAGTTGTTTCCGAAAGAATTGTACCGGCTCAGCGAGATCCCTTCGCGGACGGCGCCCCTGGATGTGATTGTGGTGGCAGGCTCTGTAGTGCTGATCTGTACCCTGGCCGGCCTGATTCCGGCCTGGCGGGCGGCCCGGCTTGACCCGGTGGAGGCGTTGCGGCATGAATAACAACTCCATAGTCAAGGCGGAGGCGATCACCAAGACCTACCAGATGGGGGGGCGTCCGCTGACGGTGCTGAGCGAGGTGTCTGTGGTCGTGCAGCCCGGCGAAACGGTGGCCATCATCGGCCCCAGCGGCGCTGGCAAAAGCACGTTGCTGCACGCGCTGGGCGGATTGGATCAGCCGACAACCGGGGTGGTCTGGTTCAAGGAGCAGGCCCTGTACCGGTTGACTCCACGCGAGCGGACCCTGATCCGTGCCCGCCACATCGGTTTTGTTTTTCAATCGTATCACTTGCTTCCGGAACTGGATGTGTTGGATAATGTTCTATTGCCGACCATGGCGATCTGGGGGATGCGCCGACAGAGCGCCGGGCATCGCAGGCGCGCGGAAGCGCTGCTGGAAACCGTTGGGTTGTCGGGTCGGTTGGGGCACACGCCTCTTGAACTGTCAGGCGGTGAGCAGCAGCGGGTGGCGCTGGCTCGGGCGCTGATGAATGAGCCTGAATTGGTTTTGGCGGATGAACCAACCGGTAATTTGGATAGTGTTACGGGTGAGGCGATTCTGAAGTGTCTGTTTGAGCTGACTCATGAACAGCGGCACACGTTGATTCTGGTAACGCATAACGATGAGGTTGCCAGTCGGTGTGACCGCGTCATCCGAATGAAAGACGGACATGTGATGGAAATGTAGGAGGCGGTTTTGCCATTATGACTAAACGAGGAATTGCGATATTAGGGGGCATTGTCACGCTGGGTTTGGCTGTAATGAGTGGCTGGGGCTGGTGGTTTGCCCTCCCGGCGGTTGCGGCCTCAAAACCCATGGATCCCGGCACCCGGGCGGCCGAGGTGGCAAAATATTTTGAAAAGGTGCTGCCCCAATTGCACTTGTCGCATCAGCCGCTGGATATCGGGATCGCGACCAACGCCCTCGCCCTGTATCTCACGATGCTGGATTTCGATCGGACTTTTTTTCTGGCCTCCGACATCGATGAATTTCAGAAGGAGGGGGCTTTACAGGTGGAGCGTCTTCACAAGGGGGATGTGTCGCTGGCCTTCAGGGTGTTTGAGAGGTTCAAGGAACGGGCGCGCAATCGGGTTGAGTATGCCGACACCTTGATTGGTAAGGGATTCGATTGCACGACACAGGAATCCTATGCCTGGAAGCGGAAGGATCTTGCCTGGCCGGAAAATGAAGCGGAGTGGAATGAACTCTGGCGCAAGAAGGTGAAAAGTGAATTCGTGGCCCGTTTGGTAGCTAAAGAACTGGCTGATAGCGAAAAAACCAATGGGACGGCCAAGGCTGAGTCGGAGGGTGAGATAAAGGATAAACCCGAGGGTGCCACGAATTCGACGACGATGGGCCGAGCCTCCGATGGCGATGCGCTTCTCAGTCCAGATGCTTTTATAAGAAAGCGCTACAAACAATTTCTGATGGCGTTGGAGGATAGTGACGCGGAGTTAGTTCTGCAGCGGTACTTTACAGCTTTTGCGCAGGCCTATGACCCGCATTCTGAATACATGACGCCCAGTTCAAGCGAAGACTTTGAGATTGGAATGAAACTGTCACTGGGAGGCATCGGTGCCTTGCTGCAGAGCGAGGATGGAGCCGCGAAGATCGAAAAAATCATTCCCGGCGGTCCGGCGGCCCGTGATGGTCGTCTCAAGCCTGGTGACAAAATCATTGCCGTGACTCAGGAGGCGGGTGAGGCCGTGGATATTCTTCATTGGCCACTCTACAAGGCCGTGGGGGTGATCCGTGGCAAGAAGGGATCCAAGGTCACTCTAACGGTGATTCCCGCTTCTGATACTTCCGGTGCGCGGACCACGAAGATCACCTTGGTCCGTGATGAAGTGAAACTTGAAGATCAGGCGGCCAAGGGCGATGTGGTACTCGTCAGCCGTGGCAATGGCCTGACCAATCATCTCGGAATCATCCATTTACCTGCGTTTTACGCGGACATGAAGAACCGTGTCAATGGAAGCGCCGAGTACAAGAGTTCCACCCGGGATATCGCCCGAATTATTGTCGACATGAAGGAGAAGCATGCGGAAGGGATTATCCTGGATCTGCGGGACAATGGAGGCGGATCATTGGCTGAGGCCGTTGAGATGACCGGCCTGTTCTTCCCCTCCGGACCGGTCGTTCAGGTTCGGGAGAGCCGTGGTGTTCAGGTGCTTCAGGATCCTGATCCGGATGTGTTGTACCGTGGGCCGCTGGTGGTTCTGGTGAACCGGCGCAGCGCCTCGGCGTCCGAGATTCTGGCGGCGGCGCTCCAGGATTACGGGCGCGCCGTCATTGTGGGTGACTCGAAAACCCACGGGAAGGGTACGGTTCAATCTTGGCAACCGCTGGATGAGCGTAACCCCGCGCTCGGTTCGATCAAGGTCACGACTCATTCCTTCTACCGTGTGGCGGGTGGCTCCACCCAGATGAAGGGTGTGATTCCTGATATCCGGATTCCCTCCGTCCTGGATGTCCTCGAGGTGGGGGAGGAATATCTCCCCCATGCCATGCCGTGGACGGTCATCAGCATGGCCCGTTACAATCCAGTGGCTGATCTTTCGCCACAGCTTCCAATATTGAAACATAATTCGGAGGAACGCCGCGCCAAAGATCCGCGGTTTGTCTCCCAGAACGAGGTGATTGAGCGCGTCAAGAAGCAGCAAGCCCTCTCCTGGATTTCTCTGAATTTAAAAGAGCGGGTTGAACTGGCTCGAGAAGAAAAAAATCTGGATAAGGCGCAGGATGAGGCCATGGGGGATAGTGACACGGATGGCGGCGGGGCCATGGGGAAAAATCCGGAAAAAGACCTGGTGCTGAGAGAAACTGAAAATATCCTGACCGACTTGATTCGGGTCTGGCGGGGTAAGGAGCCCAATAATGAAAATTCCGTTTTGGAAAATGCATGGAGCGGGAAATGATTTTATTCTGGTGGACGATCGCAAACTGACGTTCCCGGTTAAGGATCAGGCGTGGCTGGCAGCCATGGGGCAGCGCCGGACCGGGGCGGGGTGCGAAGGCATCATCCTGATTCAGCCCTCGAATCGGGCGAACTTTGCCATGCGGTTTTTCAATCCCGATGGCAGTGAAGTGGATATGTGCGGCAACGGAGCCCGGTGTGTGGCTCGGCTGGCGTATGATCTCGAGGTGGCGCCCTCCCGTATGACCTTCGAAACAGGGGCGGGCATCATTGCCGCCGAAATGATCGGGGATCAGGTGCGGCTGGCCATGACCCCTCCCAAGGATTGGCGCCTCAACCAGGTGATCGAAGTGAATGGGGTCAAACGGCCCTATGGCTTTGTGAACAGTGGGGTGCCGCATGTCGTTCTGCCGTGCGATCATCTGGACCGGGAAGATGTGGGCACGACTGGCTCGGCGATCCGCCATCACAAGGATTTCGCGCCCAAGGGGACGAACGTCAACTTCGTCCAGGTGACCGGGCATTCCGCCTTGCGCATCCGGACGTATGAGCGCGGAGTGGAGGCCGAGACCCTGGCGTGCGGAACCGGAATGGTCGCGGCGGGGCTGATTGCCGGGCGGATGGGGTGGGTGAAGGCGCCAGTCAAAATCACCTGTGCCCACGGTGATGTTCTTGAAGTGAACTATAAGCTGACCCCCGATGACGCCACGGAGGTCACGCTTCTTGGCCCCGCCGTCTATGTGTTCACCGGTGAACTGAGTCATATGTGAAAATAGCTACGTTTAACGTGAATTCGGTCAGATCCCGGATGGGGATTCTGCTCGACTGGCTGCGGGATCATCAACCCGACGTGATGGCCATTCAGGAGACGAAGGTCGTGGATGCCGATTTTCCCGTGGCGCCCTTTCGTGAGGCTGGATATCACGTGGCCTTTAAGGGGGAGAAATCCTATAATGGCGTGGCCATCCTTTCCCTGCGCGAACCCGGGGAGGTGCGATTCGGGCTGGATGATGGCGGCCCTGCGGATGCCACCCGACTGGCCCATGTCAAGATGGGCGCGGTTCATGTGGTCAATACGTATATTCCACAGGGACGTGACATTGAACATGAGATGTATCGCTATAAACTCCAATGGTTTGAGCGGTTGCGCGGTTATTTTGAGCGTCATTTCAAGCCAGCGGATCAGGTGGTTTGGGTCGGGGATTTCAATGTTGCGCCGGCGGCCATGGATATTCACAATTCCAAACAGCAGGCGAATCATGTGTGTTATCATGTGGATGCCCGGAACGCGTTTGCCCGCACTCAGGCGTGGGGCTTTGTGGATGTGTTCCGCAAACATCACCCGGAACCGGGGCAGTATACGTTCTTTGATTATCGGCAACGGGATTCGGTAAAAAAAAACTGCGGGTGGCGTATTGATTTCATCATGGCCACCCAAGCCCTTGCCGCGAAATCTGTGGATGCAAAAATAGACCTGGCACCTCGTCTGGCGGAGAAACCGTCGGACCATACGGTGTTAATGGCGGAATTCAGGGTCTGAAGTAAGAGGGAGGCTGCCGCATGAACGTTCCGGTTGAATGGACTCTCGGGCTCCGGTTCCTGGTCGCGCTAGCCATGGGTTTTCTCATCGGGCTGGAACGTGAAACCGGCCGCAAGGAGCGCAGACAATTTTTCTTTGGCGGGGTGCGGACGTTTCCGATTGTCAGCCTTTTCGGGTTTTCCTGCGCCTGGTTGTTTTCAAGCGGGATGCCGCTGCTTCTGCCGGTGGGGCTTCTGGCGGTCACCGCGTTGACGGTCGTGGCCTACCTGGAAAAAATCAAAGCCGGCCGTTTTGGCGCCACGAGCGAGGTCTCCGTGCTGGTGACCTATATGATCGGGGCGCTCTCGTTGCTGTCGGATGTCCGTTTGCCCATTGCGATCGGGGTTGTCAATACCATCCTGCTTTCTGAAAAATCGACCCTCGAGAACTATGTTGCCCGCTTGAATCGAAACGAGTTTCTGGCCACGTTGAAGTTCCTGTTGTTGTCGGTGGTCATTTATCCGGCCCTGCCGAATGTGGAGTACACCGTCTATCATCTCAACCCGGCGCGCATCTGGCAGATTGTCGTGCTGGTGTCGGCCATTGGGTTTGTGGGATACATCCTGTCTAAAAAACTCGGGGCGCGGTTGGGGTTGCCGTTATCCGGTCTGTTGGGGGGGATTGCCTCCAGCACGGCGGTCAGCGTGGCGACGGGGCGTCTGGCACGGGAGGTTCCGGCCTACGCGGGGGCGGCGCTGCAGGCGAGCCTGTTAGCCGGTAGTGTGATGTATGTGCGGCTGATGGTTTTGATCGCCGTGTTTGGCGATGGATTCGTGCTCAATCTTGACTCGCGAATGATTTGCTTGTGCCTGGTGGGGCTTGTGTTGGCCTTGACCGTTCGTAAAGGGGAAATGGCAGGGGATGCCCCGGCAGAAATGCCGTCCATTCAGAACCCTGTTGAAATCCGCATTGCCTTGGTATTTGCGTCAGTGTTTGTGGCCGTGAAGGTGGGGGTGTTGCTGGCGCGTGAATACTTTGGTCAGGCGGGCGTTTTGGGGCTGGGGGTTCTCTCAGGGGTTGTGGATGTTGATCCGTTTGTGCTGTCGCTCGTCCAGGGAACTCTTTCCGGCCGCCTGATGCTTCAGGCGTTATTGTTGGCAGTGATGGTTAATACCCTGGCGAAAGGGATGTATTTCGCGTCATTGAGCCAGGCGAACCGGATTCAGACCTTGTGGCGGTACGGCGTCTGGGCCGCTTGTCATGTTCCCTTGATGTGGATGTAAAGAAAGGTTAATCGCATGAAATATCTTAACTACGCATTATTATTCAGTGTCCTGCTTCTCGTATCCGGGTGTGTCAGTACCCCCGATAGCCGGATCAAAAAAGAGCCCCGCCTGTTTGCCGCATTCCCTCCTGATGTCCAGGCCAAGGTGCAAAAGGGTGATGTGGAAGTCGGGTTTACACGGGACATGGCCCGGTTGGCACTGGGCCTTCCCCAGCGCCTTCATACCCGAACCGTGGAAACCGGGGAGCTTGAAATCTGGATTTATACGAATTCCCGATTTATCAGTGATTATCAACCGATGTCTACCGGGTACTGGTATCGGGATCGCGCCGGGCGACTGTACCGCTCTTACGACACCTTGTGGGTGAACCGGGGCTGGTACGAGGACTATCCGGTCCTTCAGCTTGAGTTCTCAGGCGATAAGCTCAAGGCCATCGAACGCATGAAGCGGTGAGCCGCGTCCCTGTTTGTCACATAAAACTCGACAGGAATAGGCTGTGGTGTAATTATGCAAGTCTGCAAAAACAATTGAAGAAATAGTGTTTTGTGGTGATTATTTTTTGAAAAATTTAATGCGTTGATACGCAAAATTGCTTCGTTCGAAAACCGCGAATTTTGTGTTCGGAAGCGAAACTCGTTAGACGCGCCCGCCTGGGCGCGGCTCCTTGTTTCGTTGATTCCGAACAGGCGCTTCGCGGTGCCGCGAACGAGTCATGAACTTGGAGTTCGCGCCTCTTCTGTGTGCGATTCCAGAGAAAAGGAAAAGGTATGCCATCGATACAGAGACGGGTGTTTGGTTATGTTTTCATGGGGTTAATCCCCATTACGCTGGCTTTGCTATTGATGGCATGTCCGGTTCAGGCGCAGAATTTTACGTCAGTCACAAACATTTCCGATCTTGAAAATCTGGTTAATGAACCTTGGACGAATACCTTCTACGCCATGCCGCCGGGAGATTTTCACTACCAGACCGACCTGGGTATCCTAGTCTACCCGGATGGGTTCGCCCCGGAATTTCTATCGGCCCTTTCCCCGGTGACCAATTCAGGAATTGAGATATTCCCTGTATCGGTGGTGGAGACCAACACCACTCCCCGGCAGCGGTTTTACCTGAATGCGGCGGGGCTGGCGGCCTACACGACAACCGTGACCCTGGCCGGGTATCCCAGCAACAGTATAGTCGCATCCTACGGTGCCATGCCATCCTATCTCAGCGGGAGCAACCGCACCGAGTGGCTCGATGAGCGGGACCCCATTCGCCAGCGGGTTCCGTTCATTTTGATCAACCAGTCTAATACGGCTGCCTATTATACCGCCATGACCAATTCCTTGACGGTCATGGTGGATGAGACCAACACTGTGTTTCTTCTGGATGTTTACAGCAACGACATTGCTTTTGTGAAGGCGGGGACGAGGGAGGATGGCATATTTGAGTATTGCCTCCATGCCCCCACCAATATCCCCCGGCTTGACCTGTATATTTCCACCAACCTCATGAATCCCCTTTGCGGTTGGATGTGGCCAGTCCAATTGAAGCACGACTCAGACCCATTGAGTGGAGTCATGGGGGGTGCTGGCAGCCCTATTTTCTTGGCGGCTGACAATCCGTCAATTGATAGTGATGGGGATGGGTTGCCCGATTGCATGGAACGCCGGATCTTTGCCACCAATCCTTTTCTGTGGGATACTGACGGGGACGGATTAGGTGATAACGCAGAGGTTTTGAGATGGGGGTGCAATCCTCTGTTGGCCTCGACTGACGGCAGCGGAATGACAGATGGACAGAAGATTGCCTTGGGACTCAATCCGAATGGTTTCGATACGGATCATGACGGGGTAAGCGATTATGATGAAGTGAACACCTATTTCACGAACCCCCTCAATCCCGATTGCGACAATGACGGTCTTTTAGATGGCGCAGAGATTCAGGCCAATACCTTTCCCGCCTGGAGTGACACGGATGGGGATGGCTTATCCGATAAGCAAGAAAGCGATCTAGGCACAAACCCCCTACAGGTTGACACGGATGGGGATGGAATTGATGATAAATATGAGCATGATATTGGCTGGAGTCCTACTGATCCTTCCAATGCCAGCGGGGATGACGATAATGACGGGTTGAGTAACCTTATTGAATACCAGAATTGCTGGAGTCCGCAATTAAGCTCCACTAACCAATGGTACATGGACATGTACCTGATTTCCCGGTATCCCGGTAACAATACAATCCGACGTCTGGCAACCCTATCCAGTTCTGAATGCCTGGCGTTGGGTGACGCCGGCGCGGCTTCCGCCATGTTGCGTATTCCTCCCTCTAAACCGATCGGCGGAACGGAGACCAAACTTCTCTGGTGGTATGGTTGCACAAACAACATCTATCTCAACGGCACCGAGATTCGAAACCTGAACAAACCGCTGGCGGTGCCGGACAGTTCGGGTACTGTGGAGTACCATGTTTCAGCAGACATTTCCGCGCAAGGCAATTCTGTTATGTTCACCCTGACCGACTCGCGCACGAACAGCACCTATTCTTGTAACGACGTGACATTCAAAGTCCCCAAACTCGACTGGGTGACACTCGCCTCCGGCAGTTTCAGCAAGACCATCACCACAGGCACAACTAATCAATGGTTCATTGGAGTCGGTGGCGCGCAAACGAGCGCTGTTGTCAAGGTGACGCCTGTGATCCTTGCCGAGTCCGGGCCTACAGTTCAGAGTTACGCCCGCGTCAAGGTGATCGGTTCAGGCGCATTTCCTACCACAGCCAACATGAACTATCAGGACTGGCGCAGTTCCTCCAAACGAGGCATTTCCCTTCCCATCGGAACCTACACATTCCAGATGGGATTCGACATGAACCTCAACGAGGATCTGGAAACTGGCGAAATGACCCAGGCCTGCACCGTCAACGTTGTCCGCGTGAATCTTGACGTGGCAAGGAAAGACGCAACACCCGTGCCGGAGCAGGACGAGAGCACGATGGGCAGCATCGTGAAGATTGCCCCGACGAATCAGCCTGGCCCTTCGCTCAGCCTGCCTACGCTGTTGGTGGAACCGGGCAACGCAGCGAGTTCCCTTACGCTCAAACTCAATAAAACCAGTCCAGCCAATAGTGTCGGCAAAATCCGCGTCTACCGGAACGGGATACTTGTAATGGGCCAGGACGAAACCACGAAGACGATTTCCTACGGCGATCTTGCTGGAACGTGGACGGTCGATTCAACCGCAGGCGGCGTTGTGGATTTGGAATTGCGAGCCGAGTATCCCGCAGGAACCAAAATCGCCAGCGACACCGTTCGGATCAGTGGCATTCCGTGTGAACCGGCAGAGGGGCGTATCATTTTTGTCAATCCGTATGCCACTGCGCACAACGCGCCCTTCGCCGACATCAATAACAGTGCGGCGACCTCCATTGCCAATGCCATGGCCATTGCAGGCGGTTTCCCCAACTGCAATATTGTGATCGCTCGCAGCGCCTACCAGGAAAGCGGTTTGCACCTTGCCAGCCCGGCCGTTATCGCGGGACTTGGCGGCTCGTGGAATGGCGGTGTATTCAACTACACCCAACTCCCGATTCTAACGCGGCCCTCCGGCACGGATATGATTTCATCATTGCTATTGGTTCACCCCAACGGCGCGGCTACGGTGGCAGGTCTAATCTGTAGCAACACCTTCTCGCTAATCGGGGGTGCGATCCGCGTGTTTGGGAATGCGAACCCTGTCCGCATCGAACGCTGTAATTTCCGCAGCAACAAGGCTGACGTTGAAGGGGGCGCCCTGCATTTCAACGGAATTGCGGAAGCTGTTACCGAGGAATGTCGTTTTGACGGCAACCGTGCCCGGCACGA
>JBAXPK010000007.1:0-73141 GCA_037132275.1 bacterium | reverse complement strand
CGTTTTTCATATCGGCGCCCATTCCCATGGTCACCCGCCGCAGCGCACTCTTCAGATGAATCGGATGGGAGGGAAATCCGCAGGCGCAATCCGGCCATTGGGCCAGGTCGAGTGTTTTGCGAATCAAGGAATTCTCCATTGTCATCCCGAATATCAACTCCTGACGACCTGATTCGTTATAACGGTCACGCTCTCCGTCAACTTGACTGTTTGCGAGCAAGTTGCGCATGTTGCTGCCGTTGTTTTGCTTTTATTTTGGCAGTTTTGCGATTTGTTTTCTTCGGGGCTGTCGACCCGCGCACACGATAGGGTGTTGCCTGTTCATGAGCGCACGGGACCTGCGCAGTTTGGAGTTGAGGCCAATTCATCTGCGTGACTTCAGCCCGTATTTTCCGAAACAATGCATCGCCGATTTGTTTCCCTAATGCCACAGGCACGGCATTCCCTATCTGGCGCAAGGCTTCGCCCCATGTACCAGTTATCACGAACGTTTTTGGGAAAGTCTGAATTAATTTCGCCTCGTAAACGGTAAAATAGCGCACAGAACCGTCGCGAAACCTGATCATATTCTCGCCACCAGGAACGCCGTGTCCTCCAGCCTTGACTGTTTTGGCGGGCGAGTCCAGATCGCTCCCTGTGTGCCCCGCATATGTTCGAGCGCCATCACGGAAAATATGGTCTGGAATTTGATGTTTGGTTCTCGGATCTGGAACATCCTTTAGCGCGTCACGAACGGTGCACCATGGTTTTAGTTCCGGCTGGAAGAATCCGAATATGTTGCGCAAGTCATTTATCCTTGGCAATAAAGTTGCTGGGCACAGTTCACGGTGAGCCTTCTGAATTTTGTGGGTATCCCAATACGATCCAGTGACGAATTTGTCCCATAATAGTCTCTCTTCGCTATGCGTAGCCTCGGGGAATTCCCACATGGCATCAATATCCGAACGAATACCGACAATAACGACACGCTCCCGGCACTGTGGAACTCCGTAATTTGCAGCGTTTACTAAGGTTTTTTTCACACGGTACTTGATTCCGTCATAACGGTCGTAATTTATGCTCTGCAAGGATGCGAGATGTTCACGCCATGTGTCTTTCAAAGTGGTATACGCGTCAGGAAAGGTCAAACGAAGAATGATGTACCGAAAATATTCCGAGAATGTATCCCTCAGCAACCCTTTAACGTTCTCAAAGACAAATGCTTTTGGCATGAGGGATTCAATCGCTCGGATTGCATATGGAAACATGTCGCGGTTATCATTGTTTGCGCCGTGTTTCCCTCCTAAGGAAAACGGCTGGCATGGTGGACCGCCAGCGACAACATCAATGCCTGAAAGCAGGTTAAAATCAAAATCGCGAATGTCTCCTTCAAACACTTTGGCGGGGTTGAAATTCCACCGCAAGGAAGCGCATGCGTCCTTATTGAATTCCACAAACGCACTGTGCTGGAAACCGGCAAGTTCGAGGCCCTTCGCTAATCCGCCTGCCCCCGAAAATAATTCTATGGACTTCACTGCGTCACCAAAAATTTGCTTAAGTGGGTTTTGATGTCCGAAAGAATGGCCGCTCGCTTTCTTGGAGTGCCATTGCATTTTAATGCCCATGGTCTTCCGGGATGGAGCACATCCCAATCAGATCTCGCTTGTTCATACCGGCCGCGTCCGGGGTCATGATTCCCAAACCCGTCCACTGCGGAATTCCACAATGGCGTATGCAGTTTGATTAGAGCGGCTTCGATTGTCCCAATCATATCAGAACCGGCGTCTTCAAAAATAATGAAGCGGCACATGAAGTCTTTGAGGGATAAGCAGGAACTGGCCCTGATACTTCGGCTGTGTTCTCGCAATCGATTGCAGAGTTCTCTTGACTGATCCAATGGGTTGTCAGATGCCCGCGATTGTCGCCAGCCTGTCGGTACGGCTTTGCCAACGTAAATCGCTGTTCTGTATGCCAACCTGTTTATTTCTCCGTATTTCGCATAAAGCGGGCTCTTGCCAGTGTAGTATAACGCATAGACTCCAGTTCCCAGGAAGCTCTCAGGTGGTGGTAGAGCGAGCACAGGCGTTCCGTTGAAAAAGCGGACTGCATCCTTCACAAGTTCAACGAAAGCGTCGTTCCTGTAAACGTGTTTCTTTCGATCAAATGGTTGTTGTTTTATCATTTTATTGTCCTAGTTTAGTCTCCTGCCGGAGGCAGGAAGCCCTCGTTCACCAACTGCTGGTCGGTTTCGGGGGTAAGCGGAATGGGCAGAGGTGTTTGTCCGCTGCGAATCAATTCCTTCTGGTAATCCTGAAGGAGCGTATTGATTTCCTCAGCCGTCATATCGGACTCATCGGAGGTGTTCAGCAAGCGTAATAGCGCCTTGCCGGTTGCGCTGAGTTGTTGCTCCTTGGCCTCGGCATCAGGCTTGGCCCGACCGGCTCGCACCGAGGCTACTGACGTCACTTCCGTTTTCTTGGAGTCCCGAGCCATAAGGGCCTCCGCCGCCTGAAGTTGTTGCAGTTCCTTGCGAAAACGGGCTTCCCGGCGGGCGGCATAGGAAGACCGTTGCGGCGCTTTTCGAGTTGTCATCGCTGAGGGCTCCGCCTGGGTCACAACCACTTGGGTTTGAACCGGCAATTCTTTCCCGACTACCTCAAAAGAGTTTGAGCCGCCGGCCATGGAAACCCAATAATCCTCGGGATCCCGCCGTAACCGTGCCCGTTCTTTTATATAGTCCGCCTCAACCACTTCTACTCCCTCCACACTATCGCCAATCCCCAGCATGACGCTCTGCTTGGTTTTGATGTCCACCAACCCGACCTGAAGCACGCCATTATCATCACGGGTTACGGCCACCATCTTGTATTTTGAGGTAAACGACTGTTCTGGCGGAATCTTGGGAAGTTCGACTGGCGGAGGGGGAAGGGATTCCACGCCAAAGGGCTTTCGATCCACAATGATGACGTAACGGTCAAAGGTTGGCGGGGCGGGCAGCGTGACCATCGTCTCGACGGCGGGGCACAGGAACGACGTCGCCAAGACGCACAGGCCAATCCATCGCAATGAACTTCCATTCAACATGGAGCCTATTATCCCCTGATCAACCCAACTTATCAACCCCGTTCCGGTTTCGGGTCGCGCCCGAGAAGAGAGTCGACGGCGGCTTGCGGAGTCTTTCCCGCAAACACCATGGCATGAACTTCCCCGGCAATGGGAGCGGGAACACCAAGATGACGGGCCAGTGAACAGGCGGTGGCGGAGTTCTCCACGCCTTCCGCCACCTGCTTCATACCGGCCAGGATATCCCCGATTTTTTCCCCGCGTCCCATCCGTTCCCCCACAGAATAATTACGACTCAACCGGCTGGTACAGGTCAATACCAGATCCCCCATTCCGCTCAATCCGGCGAACGTCTCCGCACGGGCGCCCATCGCCACACCGACACGGGTGATCTCGGCCAGCCCGCGGGTGATCAGCGCCGCACGGGCATTGTGACCCAACCCCATGCCATCACACACCCCGACACCCACGGCGATCACATTCTTCAAGGTGCCGCCCAGTTCCACGCCAATCACGTCATCGGACGTGTACACCCGGAATTTCGGGCTGTTGAACACAACCTGCAATGAAGCCGCCATGGCCTGGTCACGGCAGGCAATAACCACTGCGGTCGGGGCGCCCACTGCCACCCCGGAGGCAAAACTGGGACCCGATAGAGCGGCCACCGGACCGGACTTGAGAATGGCCTCCGATACTTCGGTCATGCGGCGGTTATCCGCGCCATCCAATCCCTTGGCCACGCTGATCACCTGCGCCGTAGAGGGTATCAACCCCGCAAACGAGGTCAGCACGGCGCGGAAATATTTCGTGGGCATCGCCAGCACCACCACATCGGCCTTGTCAACGGCATGGGCACGGTCAGCCGTCCATTCCAATCCGGGCGGCAGGCGTACACCGGGAAGATAATCCTTGTTCTCTCCGGCGGCGCGGACGTGGTCGATGTAGTCCGGGAAGGGACCCCATATCCTGACCGCATGGCCTTTCAGCAATAGCGTCAGGCCGAGCGCCGTCCCCCAGCCTCCATCCCCAATGATGCTGATTCTTTTATTCATCCAGCTTAATCCCGATCTCCTGGATTCTGACTTCTGGATTCTGACTTCTTCTTAAACTCAAACCGGCTCTCCGTCCCGTTCATCAATCTCTGGATATTACCTTTATGCCGCCAGATAATCAATGCGCCAAGCGCCGTCAGGGCGATGGGCAACGCCAGTCCCTGCTCCCGATAGCGCCACCAGCCGACGGCTGGCACAGTCACCGCCGCCACGACGGAGGCCACGGACATAAAGCGGGTTGTCACCAGGGCGATAAGCCAACACAGCACTCCGATCCCCATGGCGGCCGGCGCAATACCAATCAGGGCGCCTGCGCTTGTGGCCACGCCTTTTCCGCCTTTGAATTTGAGATAAACCGGCCAGGTATGACCGGCAATCGCCAGACCGCCAAATAAAAGCGGCGCCCAGAAGGGCAAGGCCGACGCTGGCACACACCGCGCCACCCAAATCGGAAACAACAAGGCGGGAATAGCCCCCTTCAACGCGTCCAACGCAAAGGTCAGAAGGCCAAGGGACTTGCTCACTGAGCGATACACATTGGTGGCGCCGATATTTCCGCTGCCGACCTTGCGAATATCAATTCCTTTTGCCTTCGCGATCAGAAACCCGTTCGGAATCGCCCCCAGTAAATAGGACAGCATGGCAAATTCTATAATGACGGTTATCAGCAAGCCATGACTGTCACCATTCATATCGCACTCCCTTATAGAATCCAGAATAATAAAGTAATGAGTACGCCTTGAGGCATTCTGGATTCCCCTTTTCTTCTCACGCCTTCTTTGCCCTATGTTGCCACATCAGCTGGATGATCATCATCACCTGGTTTGCGGTCCAATAGAGCACCAGTGCGGATGGCATGTTGTAAAGGAACATCAGCATCATGATCGGCATCATCCACATCATCATCTTCTGCTGGGCCGGGTCACCGGCGGCAGGGGTCAGCTTCTGCTGCCAAATCTGGGTCACGGTCATCAGAATGGGCAGCAGGTTGATCGGGTAAGGACTCACTCCGACCAGCAGATTTTCCGCCGAACTGAGATCCTTGACCCACAGGAAGGACGCGTAGCGCAACTCGACGGCGCTGCGAAGCACACTGAACAACGCGAAGAATACCGGGATCTGGACCAGCATGGGAAGACAGCCTCCCAGCGGATTGACCTTATTCTCCTTATACAGGGCCATGGTCTCCGAGTGGAGCTTCTGGGGCTTGTCTCTATATTTTTCCTGCAGCGCCTTGATCTGCGGCTGGAGTGCCTGAAGCCGCTTCATACTCTCCGTGCCCTTATGGGTAAGCGGCCAGAACAGGATTCGAACAATCAGCGTCAGGAGGATAATGGCGATGCCATAGTTCGGGATCAGCCAGTGCAACTTGTTCAAACTCCACAACAGGACCTCACAGAACCAGCGCAGGTGACCAAATTCCATGATTTCCTTCTTATGAAGGCCCAGCGGGATGATCGCGGACAGTTCCTTGGGGCCGACGTAATAACTGCAGTCCCGCCGATAGGTTTCGCCAGCCGCCAGGGAACGCTCCGAAAAATGAAGCGCCGCCGCCAGACGACTGGGTGTCGCCGCCGCCTCCCACGTATTCGGTTCCTCCGGATTCTCAAACTTGCCCTTGGTTCGCTCCACAATCAAATCGCAGCCAGCCGCACCGTCTTTCGGATTCAGGATCTGGACAAAGAATTTATTTTTCACCGCCGCCCAACCCATGTCGCGCGTGATACGTTCATGGATGGACAGCGGCAACATTTTGGTCATCGGGGCGCGTCCCACGCACCCCGCGCCACGGCGCGGTGTTTCCTGGAAATAATCGGTGAGCGTCAAGTCATCGGAAAACCAGCGTTTGCTTCCCCAGTGCCTCACCCCTTCATCACCCGTCGCGAACAGGGTGTCAATCCCTAGAAAATCCACCCCGCTCATCTTCGCCTCGTTGGGCAACATTCCCATACTTCCGAGGGACAGGTCATGCGGCGGCAACTTCTGGGCCTCGCGACTGTCGTTGGTGAACTCATCGCCTATCATCACTTCATAGCGGGCGCCAAGCTGGATGGTTCGCGTCAGGCGGAGGCCGGCGGGTGACACGGCCTCAAGACGGGCCGCCGCGCCATTGGACATCACGCTGACCGTGAAGTCGCTGTTTTCATCAAGGCCAACCAATCCCTGATACGCCAAGGCGGGCACCTTTTCGAAATCCAGCACCACGGGATCTTTGTTGTCCTGGGTGATGGAATAAGCCGGCAGCTCGACAGTCTTCACGCAACCGCCCATGGAAGACACCTTCAGGCGAACCAGCCCGTTCGTCAATTCGACCACGGTTTCCGGTTGTCTGGGCTTACTGACCGCCTGGCGTAACTCAGCCACAGCGTTTGTGGCGGTCACCACCGGGCTCGACGGTGGATCGACCACTGGCGCCAGGGTTGCCGGGGCATTGGTGGCCGTCGTTCCCATGGCGGCCACGGGATTAACCTTCGCCGGCGGCGCCGGGAAAAACTTCTGGTACAAAGGCCCCCATGCCAGCATCGCCGCGAAAAGAGCCACCAGAATCAATGTGTCTTTAGTCAGAAACTTTTTCATCATATGTTAACCCCTAACGCGGCATCGCCGCCCTTAAATTGAACCGCCCGGCACGGGATCCACTCCGCCCGGATGCCATGGATGACATTTCAGCACCCGCCTGATCCCCAGCCCAAGCCCGCGCCACGCGCCATGAACCTGAATCGCCTCAACACCATATTCTGAACAGGACGGATGAAAGCGGCACTGCCCCCCGAGCACGGCGGCCAGTGTGTGCTGATAGATCCTGATCAGAATGATGAAAAACCGCCCGATCATGCCAGTATCCCCGCCCGTTTCGCCAGCCAAATCAAATCCCCCGTCACGTCCTCCCATTTCGCTGTAAGAATGGAACGGCGCGCCACCAGCACCACATCCACATCGCCACGGAAACGAAACCGGTTCAGGCGCCAGGCTTCACGCAACCGGCGCCGCGCCCGGTTCCGCTGAACGGCTTTTCCGATCACCCGGCTGGACACCACCCCAAGCCGAAGCGAAGCATCCGGTGCTTTGCTGAGCCATAACACCATGGTTCGAGCCGCAAGGGATTTACCTTGGGCATAGGTCGCCTGAAAATCAGCATTAGCCCGCAAGCGTTGATGACGCCTCAAGCGAAGATCCGGCTTCAGGGAATCTGGAATACTAATTTTATCTGCTGGTGATACCATGCAGAAAACTTATACAGATAGCTTAACACGGCCTTTTTGGCGGCGTTTCGCAATCACTCTACGGCCATCCGCCGTCTTCATCCTTTTTCGGAATCCGCACTTGCGTGCGCGTTTCTTTTTGGATGGATGATATGTCATCTTCATCGGTTGTCCCTCTCTACAAAAGGCGCACAAAGTACCATTTCTCCCTTTTCTGTCAAGCTAGAGGTGGTGTATACAGTTATTTCGTGCAAACCACTTTCCATATCAAGGGGGTCCGAATCCTCGATCCGGCCTCTAAAACAGACACTTGCGGCGACCTGTTTATTCAAAATGGCCTCCTGGCTCCCGTCCCCTCGGTCCTTCCTCCGGACACCGTGACCATAGACGCAAAAGGCCTGGCGGCAGCGCCCGGGTTTGTGGATCTCCACGTCCATTTGCGTGAGCCCGGCCAGGAGGAGGCGGAAACCGTGGCCACGGGCTGCTGTGCGGCGGCGCGGGGCGGCTTCACCACGATCGTCGTCATGCCTAATACCCGTCCGGCCCTGGATAATCCCGGGGAGATCGCCGTCCTCGCCACCCGGGCCAAAGCCGCTAATCTTATCCATGTGCTTCCCGCCCCCTGCATCACCCAAGGCCGGGCGGGCCATAAAGTGGCCGCTCTGGATGCCCTCGCCAAGGCCGGCGCCGTCGCGTTCACGGACGATGGTTGCACCGTCACGGACAACGGGGTCATGGAAGCCGCCATGCGGGAAGCCGCCCGGCTGAACCTCCCTGTCATGGATCATGCGCTGGATCCAAAACTGGCCGGCCATGGCGTCATGCATGAGGGCGCCTGCTCCCGCACCCTGGGGCTCCCCGGTATTTCTTCCGAAGCCGAGACGGTCATGGTCGAGCGTGATATCCGCCTCTCCCAATCAACCGGATGTGCCATGCATATCCAACACCTGTCCGCCGCGGGCTCGGTTGAACTCCTGCGCGCCGCACGCAAAGCCGGATGCCGGGTATCCGGCGAACTGACACCGCACCATCTGGCCCTGACGGACGCTGATGTGGATGCCGGAAAGCCGGAGTGTTACAAAATGAATCCGCCGGTTCGAAGCGAAGTTGACCGCGCCGCACTCATACAAGGCCTGCTGGATGGAGCCATTTCCTGTTTTGCCACCGATCACGCACCGCATACCGCCGCGGCAAAAGCCAAGGGTTTTCTGACCGCTCCCTTCGGGGTTGTGGGGCTTGAAACCGCCGTAGGCGTGACTTACACCCTACTGGTTAAAGAAGGCCTGATGTCCGCACTCGACTGGGTCGCCCGCTGGACAACGGAACCGGCGAGCGTTCTGGGACGGCCCGCCCCGACACTCGCCCCTGGTGCTCCCGCCGACCTGATCCTGCTGGATCTCGACAGCGAGTGGATCGTCCGGGCCGAGGAATTCGCCTCCAAATCACGCAACACGCCCTTCGACGGCCGGCGGCTCACCGGCCGTGCCGAAAAAACGTTCTGCGCCGGTCGGCTCATTTTCGATAGACCCTCGCGACCTTGTGTCGCGGGTGAACGTGATTGGCAGCACGCACACACGTTTGCTGCCAATCGTCCGTTCCTGCCGCACAAGGCGGCAGGGGACTGCACGCCCAACATCGTTCTCATGGGATTCATGGGCTCCGGCAAAAGCACGGTGGGAAAGTTACTGGCCAGTCGACTCGGGATGAAATTTGTCGACATGGACACGATTCTTGAGGAGCGGGCCGGCAAGCCCATCTCCCGTATTTTTGCCGAGGAGGGCGAACCGCATTTCCGGACGCTGGAGCGGGCTTTGGCTCAGGAACTTTCGCAAGAGAAAGGCCTGGTCATCGCCTGTGGCGGTGGAGTGGTACTCAATCCTGACAACATTCGCGACTATAGCCGGACCGGCTTGGTCGTGTGCCTGACCGCCACACCCGAGGTCATCTTTGAGCGTACCGCGAAGGATCGCAACCGCCCCCTGTTGGAAGAACAGAACCGCATGCAGCGCATTTTGGATTTGCTGGCAAAACGCAAGGGCCTGTACGCCTCGCTTCCTCATCAGGTCGATACCGCAACACACTCGGCGCTCCAAGTCGCCGAGACTATTGTCACGCTTTATCGACGCGGTTAATCACGGGCGCGGAGAACTCTGGCGGGCAGCCCGACGGCAACGACTTTGGCGGGAAGATTATCCGCCACCACGGCGCCGGCGCCGACGATGGTTCCTTCCCCGATGGTGCAGCCGTCCTGAACAATAACACCCGCCCCGATCCAAGCCTCGGAGCCAATGGTAATCCCGCGGGCAATACGTTTCTGATCCATGACCGAGGCATCCGATTTGGAGAAGTCATGCCCGCCGCCAACGATATAGCTGTAGGCGGCAATCAGAACCTTGCGCCCGATTTCCACCCGGTGGGAGGAGGCAATATCGCAGTTAAAACCAATATTCACATCGTCGCCGATGATGATGTCGCCGTTCTTGCAGTGGAGAATTGTGTTCCGTCCGATAAACACACCTGAACCAATGGTAATGCCGGCATTGGAATCGCCCTTGGCATCGAGCAGGCAGTTATCGTCGACCACCACGTTATCGCCGATGACGATCTTTTTCGGGTGACGCAGCACGATATTGGCGCCAAAGACGACATTCCGTCCGCACTTCTTGAGCAACAGCGGATAGAGCGCTTTGCGCATCACCAGACCCAAGGCCCCCGGCGTCAGGGAACAGAGCAGGATGATGAGTTCATACTTCATCAAGGTCAGCCAACTCCCCCGCCCGATCACCAAAGCGAGATATTTCCGCATCGGCGACACGTCGCTGTTCACCAACTGCTGCTGGATATCCAGGATTTCATGCGGTTCTGTCATAGACATGGATACTGGCAATTGACCCGCTCCGCGTCAAGCCCCGGTAGGGCGGGCGGCGGCGCGCCTGCCCTACCTCCTTCTCAATACCAATGAAGCGGCAAAGAAGCCGCAGGCCCAAAGAACGATGGTGGCACCGGTGGCGGTGTTCCAATAGTAGGAACAGACGAGGCCGAGCACGCCGGAAAAAAGACTGACCAGCACCGCTCCCAGCATGTACCAACGGGTATTCCGAGCCAGGTTCCGCGCGGTAGCCGCCGGAAGGATCAGCATGGAATTGATCACCAGCAAGCCTACCCATGGGATGCTCACCGCCACCACCACGGCGACCAGCACGGAAAAAACCGCCTCCAGCAACGCCGCCGGCAGACCGCGGCTCGCCGCCAGGGAACGATTGAGGCTGACAAAGAAAAAGGCATTGAACAAAAACAACCAAATACACCCCACCAGCCCTGATAAAATCGCAAGCCACCCCAATTCATGGGACGTTATGGTCAAAATGTCGCCAATCAAATAGCGGGAATACCTGGCAAACCCGCCTCCGCGGGACAACAGCACCACGCCCAACGCCACTACAAAGGCCATGACCAGGGCGATGCTGGTATCCGGCGGCACGGCGCTGTACCGCCGCATCAGGAACATTGCCAGCGCCAGCAACATCGCAAATCCCACAATAGTCACGGTCGGGTCGGCCAGGCCCAGCAACGCGCCCAGCGCGAGGCCTGTCAACGCGGAATGCCCCATGGCCTCCGAAAAGAACGCCATCTGGTTATTGACCACCAGGCATCCCAGCACCGCCAGCACCGGCGACACCAGAAGCACCGCCAGAAGCGCATTGCCCATAAAATCATAATGGGCCCATTCAAAGGGCAGGTTCATCAAGAGGGTCTGCCACAGTGTCACGGGATCCCCTCCATCGGGAGAGCGCATTGTTCGTGCTCCAGATCCTTTAACGCCGGTCGGCGTCCCGCAATCTCCTGTGCGGTAAAACCAAATCCGAACGCCTGGCGGATCAGCGGGCTCAACAACACCTCGCGGGGAGCCCCGTCACACAGGATCGTGCGATTTAACAGGATCATCCGGTCCGCAAATTGCGCGGCGGAGGTCAGATCATGAGAGACCAGAAGAATAGAGAGGTCATATTCCGTCCTCATCCGGGACACGGTTTGATAGAACCGCTCCATGCCGCCCTGGTCAAGCGCCGCCACGGGCTCATCAAGCAAAAGCAGTTCCGGAATAGGCGCCAGCGCCAACGCCAGCAAAACCCGCTGGAGTTGCCCCACCGAAATCTCCGAGAGCCGCCGGTCGAGGAGCGATTCCCCTCCGACCAACTCCAGTTTCGACAGGGCCTCCACACGTACCGCTTTCCGGGTTCCCACCCAAAGCGGCCAGCGGCTTAACGCCCCGGCAAACAGGTCGAGGACGGTGGTTGGCGATGTCCGATCCAGTTCCAGTTTCTGGGGCACATACCCGATCCGTAAAGGCTTTGTCGTCTCAATGTTCCCGTGATGGATGAAACGAAGTGTGCCCGTGTGCGAAAGTTCCCCGACCATGGCCCGCAGAAGGGAGGTCTTCCCGGCCCCGTTCGGCCCGATCAGGGAGGTCAGTTCCCCGCAATGCATGTGGAGATTAATATGCTCCAGCACCGGTCGGCCTTGAAGCATCACCCCAAAATCAACCAACCGGGTACAACACTCCCCGCAGGAACGGATGGGAAGAGAATCGGTCGTCATGCGGTCTTATCCTCGTCTCTATATTTTCCGCTGCAGATCCTTCAGCACATCCGCCACCTGCTTGTCGTGGGAACCGGGTTTGACCGATTCGATGATGTGGGCAATTTTCCCGTCGGGACTGATGATGAAGGTGCGGCGCTTGGCAAAAAGGCTGCCCAAGGCAAGATTGTCATAGGCCCTGGAGATGGCTTTGTCGGAATCGCTCAATAAGATGAACGGCAGATTATATTCCTTCTTGAATTTGGCCTGCTTCTCAACGGTATCCAAACTGACCCCGATGATGACCGCCTTTAGCTCGTCCAGACTGGCATGCCCGTCGCGAAGACTGCATGACTCCGTTGTGCACCCCGGGGTGAAGGCCTTGGGATAAAAATACAGCACAACCCATTTCCCCCGATAATCCGAGAGTTTATTGGTGCGACCATCGCTATCGAGCGCCATAAATTCAGGCGCCTGAGCGCCCACAACCACCCCCGTGCCGGATTGAGCCCGAACCACTGAAGCCACGACCACCGCAAGAACCGTAAATATTAGCCATTTCATAAAGGGTCTCCTCCTCTATTTTATTGCATGCATGGCCATAATCCCGGCCATCAACAAGATGAGTGCGATCATAACCCAACGCGGCCACCGCGATTTCATCAGCCCTGGCCCGGAACTCTCCTCATGATCCCCGGAATGGGTCTCCTTCATATAATCTCTGTCATATAGTCCCATGCCTTAAAAGATGGCCGAAACCTCAGGGTTTGTCCATTCGCAATGTCGCACGGGACTGTCTCAACACTGAGATTCCCTCCCTTCCCAAGAGACAGCGACAAGACTATTTTGCGCCCTTTTTTTTATTTTTTTCCGGATTATCAGCCTTTCATGCAAAGGTATCGTTAAAAGTGGACCACCGTTATCCACTGGCATAATCTATGCTTTTTTATATAGGAGACCTGAGGTTGGTGACATATTGGAACAGCGCCACAAGCGCTATAAAGTTCCGGGTCTACTGGCCGACTGGGGCGCCCGGCAGCAGGCATATGCTCGCCATGTTAACCGCGGTTCTCTGAACCGCGGTTTTCTTATTTCGAGGCCCGGAAACCGGCGCGGAAGTTTCGCTGGTGCCGCTAAAAAAAATTGTTATAGTGCCTTAAACGATCACGCCCAGACACAACGGGAGTGGGCTCCCGATGACGGGGCGGAATGAGACTAATGAAGTGATGATGACGATCATCGATGAGATAAATGGATCGAATGATGCCTATGAAAAATATCGCTGACAATCTGACTGTGTGGTTCATTACCGGAAGCCAGCATCTTTATGGACCCAAAACACTGGCCCAGGTGACAGAAAATTCGGGCAAGATCGTGGACGGGTTCAACTCCTCTGGCCGACTTCCGCTGAAGATGGTCTTCAAGCCCGTGGTCAAGACACCCGATGAAATCCGAAACACGCTGGCGGAGGCCAATCATGATCCGTCGTGCGGCGGCATCATCCTTTGGATGCACACGTTCTCCCCCTCGAAGATGTGGATCGCGGGGCTCACGGGCTTCCACAAGCCGATGCTTCACCTGCACACGCAGTTCAACCGCGATCTGCCATGGTCGTCCATTGACATGGATTTCATGAACCTGAACCAGTCGGCCCACGGCGACCGGGAGCACGGCTTCATCCATGCCCGCCTGCGCCTGGAGCGTAAGGTTGTGGTCGGGCACTGGCAGGACCGGGAGGTTCAGGATCGCATTGCGGCCTGGGAACGCGCCGTACGCGGGTGGAACGATCTTCAGGGCGCCAAGTTTGTGCGTTTCGGTGACAATATGCGACAGGTAGCCGTCACCGAGGGCGACAAAGTCGCCGCCGAAATCCGTCTGGGCTACTCCGTGAACACCCATCCCGTGAGTGAGCTGGTCGCGATCATCAATGCCGTGGACTCCAAAGCGGTCGCGGCCCAGTGCGCCGCCTATGACGGCGCCTACTCGGTGGCACCGGCCTTGCGTAAGGGCGGGGCCAAGCGTAGCCGCCTTGAGGATGCCGCCCGGATTGAGGTCGGGTTGCGAACCTTTCTGGAAAAGGGCGGATTCAAAGGCTTCACGACCACCTTCGAGGATCTCCACGGCCTGAAGCAACTCCCAGGCTTGGCGGTCCAGAGCCTGATGGCCGAAGGATACGGATTCGGCGCCGAGGGCGACTGGAAAACCTGCGCCCTGCTACGCGGTATGAAGGCCATGGCGGCCGACCTCAAAGGCGGTACGAGTTGGATGGAGGATTATACCTATCATCTTGACCCGAAGCGGCCACTGGTGCTGGGGGCCCACATGCTGGAAGTCTGCCCGTCCATCGCTGCCGCCAAACCTTCGCTACAAATCCATCCGCTGGGTATTGGAGGCAAGGAAGACCCGGCCCGCTTGGTGTTCACCGCCAAACCAGGTCCGGCACTGAATGCGACCCTGGTGGATATGGGCAACCGCTTCCGCCTGATTGTCAACGAACTGAACGTGGTCAAACCACCCCATCCCCTGCCCAAGTTGCCGGTGGCCTGCGCCACCTGGGAAGCGTTGCCGGACTTCAAGACGGCGGCCGCAGCCTGGATTTATGCCGGTGGCGCGCACCACTCCGCATTCAGCAGCGCCGTGACGGTTGAACACCTCGAAAATTTCGCCTCCATCACCGGAATTGAGATGATCCGGATCGGCGAAGGCACCACGCTTGCGACGCTCAAGAATGAGCTCCGCTGGAATGACATCGCCTATCATCTTCTCCAAGGCGTCGGGCGCTGATTATATAGGAAGAGGGTGATCGATGCTGGAAGCACTTAAAAAGGACGTGTGCGCCGCGAATGTGCGGCTGGTGGCCGAAGGACTCGTGGTGCAGACATGGGGGAATGTCAGCGGGATTGACCGCCAACAGGGCCTGATCGTCATCAAGCCGTCGGGCGTAACTTATGCCAGGATGAAGCCCCGGCACATGGTGGTGGTTTCGCTCAAGACCGGCGAGGTGGTGGAAGGGGATTTGAAGCCCAGTTCCGATACGCCAACCCATCTGGAGTTGTATCGTGCGTTCCCGAACGTTGGCGGAGTGGTACATACGCACAGCTTGTTTGCCACGGCCTGGGCTCAGGCACGACGCGAACTCCCGGCCCTCGGTACCACGCATGCCGATTACTATCACGGAACGGTCCCCTGTACCCGGCTGTTGACGGGAAAGGAAATCTCCGGCGACTATGAGGTGAATACCGGCCGGGTGATTGTCGAACGGTTCACGAACCTTGATTCCCAGGCTTTCCCCGGCGTCCTGGTGGCCAGCCATGGCCCCTTCACTTGGGGAAAGTCAGCGGCAACGGCGGTTGAAAATGCGGTGGTGCTGGAGTTCCTCTGCAAGCTGGCGTCCGAGACCCTTCAGATTGCTCCAGCGACAAGGTCCGTGCCAAGAGTGTTGCTGGACAAGCATTACTTGAGGAAGCATGGGGCCGCTGCCTATTACGGGCAGGGGAAATAATTTCATAACTTATGAATACCCCTCGATACCCTGCGGAATGGGAGGAGCAGGATGGTGTCTTGCTGGCCTGGCCCCATGAGGGAACGGACTGGAAACCGTATATCAACCAGGCCCGGGAGACTTTTGCGCGGATCATTGCGGAAGCTTCCCATCATGGACAGGTTATCGTCGTCACCACCACCCCTGATGAAGTCCATACCGTCCTCCGGCATACCGCCGCGCTTTCCGAGCGGGTCCATTGTTTCCCAATCCCCTCCAACGATACCTGGGCACGCGATTTCGGGCCCATCACCATCATCGAAAACGACCGGCCTGTGCTTCTGGACTTTCTGTTCAATGGATGGGGCGGCAAGTTTCACGCCAATTTCGACAACGTTATTTCAAAGGAACTTAAGGAACACGGGGTCTTTAGCGGAACCCATCTCCGGCCTATTCATTTCGTCCTCGAAGGCGGCAGCATCGAGAGCGATGGACACGGCACCCTCCTGACGACCACCTCCTGCAACGCCAACCCGAACCGGAACGCACACCTGAACCGGGCAGAAACCGAAGAGACCCTTAAACGATATCTCGGAGTATCGCGCGTCCTGTGGTTGGAGCACGGCTATCTGGCAGGGGATGATACGGATGGGCATGTGGATATGCTGGCCCGCTTCGCCCCACATGACACCCTTATCTACCAAGCTTGCGACGACCCCTCCGACGAGCATTTCGCTGAACTGTCCGCCATGGCCAACGAACTGGGGGCGCTGAAAACCCCGGCAGGCACTCCCTATCGGCTGCTTCCACTCCCCTGGCCGTCAGCCCGGCACGACGAAGAGGGGCATCGGTTGCCGGTCTCCTATGCCAACTTCCTGGTTTTGAACGGGGCTGTTCTGGTCCCGGTTTATACGGATCCGCAGGACCATCATGCTCTCGATATTATCGGGAAGGCCTTCCCGGGCCGAAAGATTATCGGCATTGACTGTTCAGCTCTCATTCTCCAGCATGGATCACTGCACTGTGTGACCATGCAACTACCCAAAGGAGTATTGGGATGAAACTGCTCAAGACAGCCCTGATCCAACATTCATTCGGACCCGATCGTGTTGCCAACGTGGCCAAGAGCGTGGCGGCGATCCGGGAGGCGGCACAGGCCGGCGCCAAACTGGTTGTTCTCTCCGAACTGCACACCTCTCTTTATTTCTGCCAGGTTGAAAATCCGGAACTTTGTTCCCTGGCCGAGCCGATTCCGGGGCCGTTGACGGACACCTTTGCCAAGGCGGCGCGGGACAACCACGTCGTGCTTGTCGGGTCATTCTTCGAACGGCGGGCGGCAGGGTTGTATCACAATACCGCCGTAGTATTCGAAACCGACGGTTCCATTGCCGGCCTGTATCGCAAGATGCACATCCCGGATGATCCCGCTTTCTACGAAAAATTCTATTTCACCCCGGGCGACCTCGGATTCCACGCCATACCCACCTCCGTTGGCAAACTGGGGGTGCTGGTTTGCTGGGATCAATGGTACCCGGAAGCGGCCCGATTGATGGCACTGGATGGCGCTCAAATCCTGATTTATCCGACCGCCATCGGTTGGGATCCCGCTGATGTTCAGGACGAAAAACAGCGCCAGCTTGACGCCTGGATCACCATTCAGCGGTCACATGCCATCGCTAATGGGCTGCCCGTACTCAGCGTCAACCGGGTTGGCTTCGAATCCTCATCCGCCGGGGGCAACGGCATTAACTTCTGGGGGCACACCTTTGCCGCCGGTTGCCAGGGCGAATTCATGGCTACCGCCGGGACGGAAAAGGATGAGCTACTCATGGCCCAAGTGAATTTAGACCAGAGCGAAACCATTCGCCGAATCTGGCCTTTTCTACGGGATCGCCGCATCGACGCCTATGGCGATCTTACCCGGCGCTTCAGAAACGCATAACACGGCCAATTCAATATGAAAAAAGCACTGATGGTTTGGGGCGGCTGGAATGGGCACACGCCCAAGGAGTCGGTCGATGTATTTGCGCCGCTTCTGGCCGCGAAGGGTTTTGAGGTGAAGATTTCCGACAGCTTAACCAGTTATGCCGACAAGGATCTCCTGGCGGCTCAGGATTTGATCGTCCCGTGCTGGACCATGGGAAAGATCGAGGATCCCCAGGCAGACGGATTGCTGGCGGCGGTGCGAGCCGGGGTCGGGCTTGCCGGCTGGCATGGCGGCATCATTGACTCATTCCGGAACCACACGGAGTACCAATGGATGACCGGCGGGCAATGGGTGGCACACCCCGGCAACTGCATTCCCTCCTACACGGTCGAGATTGTGGATCCCCGGCATCCCATCGTGAAGGGCTTGAACAACTTTACGATGCCCGACACCGAGCAATATTTCATTCACGTTGATCCGAGCGTCCACGTGCTGTGCCGTACGATCTTTAGCGGTACCCATGGTGAGCGTGATCGTTACCAGGCGGGCACCGTCATGCCTTACGCCTACACCAAAACCTACGGCAAAGGCCGGGTGTTTGTCGCCTGCTGGGGACATACTCACAAGGACTTCGAGGTTTCTGAAGCGCGCGAGATTGTGCTACGGGGCATGCTCTGGGCGGCGAGATAACTCATCCGGCGGACACGGATCAAGGTGTTTTCCGACGTCCATAGCTGGTCTGCCCCTCACATGAACCTCAGCCTCTGCGCTGTCTCAACCTGTCTGGAACACCCGCCATTCAAACGGAATTATTACACACCGCTATCACTGCCCCAACAGACTGGAGGGAATATACCAACCGAATGACTAACGATAGATGGACACCCCATGAAACAACACTCTCAGATTGACGCATTGAAAAATGAAATCCGCGAATTGGCGGACTCGATACAAAGCCAGGTTCCGCAGGCGGCTGAGGCCGCCATCACGGGCAATGACACGGCTGCTGAATCCGTAATCAGCCACGCCCAGAACTGGAATCGACGCAAGATCCAAATCAAGGAGAAATGCCTGGAAATCTTACCCTTCCAGACACCTACAAACGACAACCTCCACCCTGTTTCCGCCCTGGCCATAATCGCCCATGAATTGGGCCAGATCGGTGTCCTGACCAAGAAAGTCGCCCATCAAACCGGAGCCATCGCGTTGCTCGGACTTCCCGCGACCGCCCGCGACATCTCGCTTCTGGCCAAACTTGCCGCCACGTCCTGCGCCAAAGCCATCAACGCTGTCGTTTCCCAAAACGCTAACGCGGCTCATGCCACCAGGGAAGATTGCGCCACACTCACCATGGTCCACCGCAGACTGACCGCCCGTTTTGAAGCCGCCCTCAACCAACCGGGTATTCCAATCAAGGCTTTGCTGGCAGCATGTGTGGTCGTCTCCAACCTCGGCCAGATCGGGGGTCATTGCAACCGCATCGCCGACATGTCGCTCGATCAGCACAATGGCGAAACTGTCGGTCTGACCGTATCATTATGACCTTGTGATGATTGGGCATCCCTGCGTTGCTAACCGCACGGAAGGTCATCTCTCTTGTGGCGGATATGGCGCGGGAAAGCCTTCACTTGTAACTCAAAACTAACGTGTCGCAAACACACCCACCACCGAGATATCGGAATATAGACATTTTCCTAATGTCCATTGACCTCGACTAACAGGCACGACACCATGCGGATCGCCCATATATGCACGAAGTTCAACCGGATTAGCGAAACGTTCATCTATGAGCTCGTCCAGGGACTGGAACAGGCGGGAACGGAAAATCATGTCATGACAACCGTCAGGGTGAATGAGGGCGAAAGGCCCTTCGTCCGGGTGAAACTGCTGCCTCTTTCGTTCCCGCAAAAGGCGGCCTTCGCGATTCAAAAACATTGCCTCGGAGTGTACCGGTTTCCCTTACCGTACCGGAAAACCCGCCAGACACTCCAGGACATCCGGCCTGACGTCATCCTCGCGCATTTCGGCGGCGCTGGCGCCGCCATATCGCCAGCGGCTCGCGACCTGGGTATCCCGCTGGTCGTGGTGTTTCACGCGTTCGATCTCTTCATGAGCCACGTCCGTCCTGGAACCTACACATCATTATGGGAATCGAAGACACAGGCCGTAGCGATCTCGGAACATGGAAAAGCCCGGTTGATTGAACTCGGTTGCCCTGCGGAACGCATCAGAATAATCCACTGCGGCGTGGACATCTCACGCTTTCCGCCAGTCAACCATCCCCCTCCCCAGCCCGACGCCTTCCGCCTTGTCAGCATCGGGAGACTCGTGGAAAAGAAGGGGTTTGACGATCTGCTCCACGCCGTAGCGATGATCCGGAACCTGACCCTCCTGCCCCTTCGCTTGAACATATGGGGCGATGGCCCCCAACGGCGTCATCTGGAGAATCTGGCGCAGAGACTGGGCGTCAAGGACAGGGTGAACTTCAAAGGGGAGGCATCCAACCGTGACATCCCTGGGATTCTGCGGGAACACGATGCCTTTGTTCTGCCCAGCCGAACAGCTCGAAACGGCGATAGGGAGGGAATCCCCATCACCATTCTGGAAGCACAGGCGGCAGGCTTGCCTGTGGTTGCAACCCGTCACGCCGGGATACCGGAAGCCATTCCCCCTTCAAACAGGGAGTGGCTGGCAGAAGAAGGAAACACTCTGGATTTGGCGGGAAAACTGCGGTCACTATCATCCCAGCCAGACCAGTGGGATAACATTGGTCGTCGTGGCAGGGCTTGGGTGCTCCGGCATTTCACGCTGCAAGAGGAAGTCTCCGTCTATCTCGGTTTGTTCACCACTCTACCATCCTTGGCGTCACCCCTGCGATCGGGAAGAGCATAACATCGTGTCACTCGGAGCCACAGGGTTTAGACTGGCCGTTCTCCGCGCCCTAAATTCGGGGCTCGGGCTCCTGCTCAGCATCGGCCTGGCGGCCGTCTTTGGCGTCAGCCGCGAAGTGGATGCCCTGTTCGTGGCCATGGCCGTGGCCGTTTTCCTGGCGCGTGATTTGTCGCGGGTGATCCGCACCGCCGCCGTGCCGTGCCTGGTGGAGTCGGACGAAGGCCATGGCCCCAAGGATTTCGCGGAGAATTTCCAAATCGTCGTGATCATCGCCGCCGCTTCCATCACCCTGCTGATCTGGGTCGGCGCTCCCCTGATTGTGAAACTGACGTCGCCGGGCTTCGACGCCGCAGCCGCCCATGACGCACAACGGCTGCTCCGCATGCTGGCGCCGTCCCTGCTGTTGTTTCTGTTGTTCGGCTCCGCACAAAGCGTATTTCATGCGCGCCGCCTGTTTGTCGTCCCTGAATTGGGCGAGACCCTCTGGCGCGTTATCGCCATTGTGTCGCTCTTCACCCTGGGCCGCCACGGCGGCATCATGGCCTACACCCTGGGACTGACGGTGGCCGCCTTCTCGCAATGGCTCCTGCTCTTTGTATGGGGAACCCGAAAAGGCTTCCAGATGCTGCCGACCCGGTGGGTGCCGGTTCATCCACGTCATCTGTTGCCGTTTTGGCTGGGCGCCATCGTGGTGCTCTGCTCCGTCATCCAGATGCAGGTGGAAGGTGTCCTGGATCGCGCCATGATGTCATTCATGGCACCAGGATCCATCGCCTTGTTTTCCTATGCCGACCGGCTCGCCCGCATGATGCCCTTCCTGCTCTCGACCAGCCTGTTGATACCCTGGTTACCCGAGATGGTGCGGATTCATGCAAGAATCGCGGACCCCAACCGGCTGGCCAAGCAGGGGTCGCTGTTCCTCTCCGCGCTGGGCATGTTGCTGGCTGTCGTTATTGCCTGGGCGGCCCGCGACATTGTCACCCTCCTCCTCCTGCGCGGCAAGTTTGACGCGCCCTCGTCGGAAATCGTGATCGTCGCTGTGCGCATCTTCGCGCTAAGCATCCCCGCCATTTACTGCGTCCAATGCCTCGCCGGACTCTATGTCATCAGACGCGACCTTAAAGGGATGGTCGGCATGGGACTGCTGGCCGTGTTCGCCCATGCGATCGGCAATCTCTTACTGCGCCACCAGGGCGTGCCCGGCATAGCGCTGTCCGGCTCGGTGTCCGTCTGGATCGTGGCCGGCTATCTCTGGTGGCGCATCCCGACACGGGAGCGGGTCTGGTTTGCCTGGGGTCGCTTCGCAGGCGCCATGGCCGCCGTGTTAGTCATCCTGTTTGCCATTCCCTGGACAACGCTTCTCCCCTGGTCTCCGGCTCGCGTGGTGGTGGGAGCCCTCGCCGCCTGGGCGGCTTACACGGCCATCATGCGGCCTGCCATCCACCGCATGCAGGCCTATGAACGGGAGGCAACCGCCCCCACTCCGGCTGATGCGGGGGCCGCGCCTTCCAGACCAAAAAATACCCAATCACTAATTCCTCGCTAACCGTTTTTCGGGATGATGTTGCCATTCAGTTGCTTCACTCAACCAATTTCAGGGGGACACAATTATGAACGGTCATTACGGAACGGCGGCATGGGTTGGCGAACCGGGTTCGATCACCGAATGGGAAGAGGCCCTTCCATCCCCTGGTGGAATCACAAACACGAGTGTTCAAACACAGGAAGTCATCAAGCGAGGCACGGATATCATCTTCGCCCTTCTGGGAATTATCATCACCATGCCCCTTTGGGCGCTCATCGCCGTGGCCATCAAGACGTCCAGCAGAGGACCCGTCTTCTTCACGCAAGCACGGGCCGGATTGAATGGCCGCCCCTTTAACATGTTCAAGTTCCGCTCCATGGTGGTTGGCGCTGAAGAGCAGTTGAAACATTACATCAACATCGAAGCCCTGGAGGAACCGGTCTACAAACTCAAGGACGACCCGCGCGTGACCCGCCTGGGCCGATTCCTCCGCCGCTTTGGCCTGGATGAGCTTCCCCAGTTGCTGAATGTCCTGCGGGGGGAAATGAGCCTCGTCGGCCCGCGTCCCGAGGTGGTGACGTTGGCGAACCGTTACAATGTGGAACAGCGCATCAGACTGCTGGTCAAGCCCGGCATCACCGGGTATCAGCAAATCCATAACCGCGGCATGCCCGATATGTCAGCACGACTGGTGTACGACCTCTATTACCTCCGTTACCAAAGCACATGGCTTGACCTCTGGATTCTGACGACGACGTTTTTTGTGATCGCCAGCGGCAAGGAGATTACCTACTAAATGGCGTTCCTATTCTGGTCAAGTGTAGCCGTCATCGTCTATGTGTATGTCGGCTACCCCCTCATCATCTGGCTCCTGTCACAGTTCAACCGAGAGCCAACGCCACCCCCAACTAATAGCTGGCCGTCTGTCAGTATTATTATTGCGGCGTTCAACGAGGAACATGTCATTGAGGAGAAACTCCAAAATGCGCTTTCCCTGGGCTATCCCCGTGGGAAACGGGAGATTATCGTTGTCTCTGACGGCTCCACGGATCGGACGGATGAGATCGTGGCCGGATTCCGGGCACAGGGCGTGCACCTGATCAGGCTAGGGCGGCAACAGGGAAAGACTGCGGCACAGAACATCGCCGTCGCTCAGGCCACGGGAGACATCCTGGTGTTCTCCGATGCCAACGCCCTTTACGAACCCACTGCACTGCAGTGGTTGATCTGGCATTTTTCTCGCGAGGATGTCGGTTGCGTGGAAGGTCGGCGGGTGGACTTCACACCACGGGGATCGGCAACGGCTCATCATGAGTTAATCTATCGCGACATGGAATCTTACATTAAGACATGGGAAAGCCGTGTGTTATCCTGCACGGGCGCCACGGGGCCGATCTATGCCGTCCGACGGGCGTTGTACATCCCTCTTGATCCCGCCATGATCAGCGACTTCATGGAACCCTTGCTCATCATGTGCTACCACCAAAAACGGCACATCTTCGAGCCCTGCGCAATATCACGCGAAGCCGTCCTGCCCGAGTTGAAGGATGAGTTTGCCAGAAAAGTCAGAATCATGACCCGCTGCCTCACCAGCCTTCGGATCGCACCCGATGTTCTCAATCCGTTCCGAATCGGCGGGTTTGCCCTCCAGGTTATCAGTCATCGCCTGCTACGCTGGATGGTTCCTGTCTTCGCGCTAACCGCATTCACTGCCAACGTGTTTCTGCTGCATCAACCCTTCTACCGCATGACGCTCCTGCTTCAAGTCTCGTTCATCCTGATCTCGGCCATTGGCGCCATGCTGGATCGACTCAATATCGGCCCCGCCTTGTTTCGCCTGCCCCACTATTTTTTTACCGCAAATCTGGCCGCCCTTGCGGCCATCATCAACTGCCTCCGGAAAAGGAACTTCGTGATCTGGCAAACGCACCGGCCTGAATCGTCCCTGGCAAGTCCCGAAACCCACCGGCACATGACCGTTCACACATGACATGAATTTAAAAGACCCCGCTGTTCTCCATAACCAACGGGTGCATAACGCCTGTGCGGCTCACTACGATGGCATCCACTATGAAATCTACAACCCGACAGAACAGCATCGCCTCGCCACGGTCTTGCGGGAATCCCTGTCTCAAATGGCTATATCGGCGGAACCCTGGACGATTCTTGACCTGGGAGCGGGTACGGGAAACCTCACGACACACCTGCTTCGCCTCGGGGCAAATGTCGTCGCCGCCGATGTGTCACAGAAAAGCCTCCAACTATTGACTGAGAAATTTCCAAACAACCGCAAGCTGACAACGTTTCTCCTCAACGGCACCGATCTGGCGGGCTTCGAGAACGACACGTTTGACATGGTTGCCACCTACTCGGTTCTGCATCATATTCCCGACTACCTCGGCGCCGTTGAAGAAATGATTCGAACAACAAAACCGGGCGGCTTGCTGTTCATCGATCACGAAAAATGCCCTTCTTTCTGGCTGGGGAATTCACCTGTTTACTATGAATATCGGACGCAACTTCATCGCCTGCAGCGAGTTCCTGCGGGAGTGCGGCTGCGGAATAAGGCCCTTAAGCTATTTTCGATCATTGCGTGGCGGCGCCTGATCAATAGAAGACTTTTCGGATTGAACGCGGAAGGCGACATTCATGTCTACCCTCACGATCACATCGAATGGGATCGCATTCAGCAGTCGTTGGAAAAGAACTGTGATTTGGTGAAGCAGGAAGACTACCTCTTATGCGAGGAACTATCTTCCCCGGCGCAGATTCACGAACATTTCAGGACGACCTGTTCCGATATGCGCTATGTGATTTATCGGAAGCGGCATTCCTGCGGGAAGCCGGCAACCTGACTACTCCCTCAGGTACTTTATGTCATCCACGGAGAAACCCGCCTTCCGCTCCATGTGCGTCACCATCTTGTTGGCCTCGACAACTTTTTTCAGAAACACGGGATTCGGCGTGTAATCGTCCTGATAAAAACCGTGATTATAAGCGGGCTGGCGAACCCCTTCTATCCACGTGTAGCCGTTGTATGAAGAAAACCAATGTGCCCCAACAACGTAGGGCAAACTGGCCAACTGGATCAGGCAGTTCCTGTATCCGTTCCCCCTGTCCTCCCAAGTGGGAACGGTGCTCCACAACGGCCAACCAACCGTGGTGGGGACTCCTGATTGTTCGCAGCAAATACACCATTCCGTAATGACCAGAGGCCGGCCCGTCTTCTTGTGGAAGTATTCGACGGTTCGCATCTGGTCGCGCGTAAAGTGGTCCTGTCCCTGGGGATAGACATTGAGACCGATCATGTCATACACGGAAAACAAGTCGATGCACCAATCATAGATGGCTTTCGTCCGGCCGAAGCCATCCATGGCCGCAGCGAAGGGGAGCCGTTGGCCAATGATGAGACAGTCCGGCCTGTACTTCCGCACCGTGGCGATTTGAAAGGCAAAATACTCACGGATGTAGCGCCTCAGAAACTCAAAGATCAATTCGTCGCCAACGCCACCGGATCGATGCGGCATCGTGTTGTCAAGCTCCTCGAAAGTCTTGAGTCCCGTATTATAGCGCTTGTTGTACTCGTCAATCCGGCCCTTGAATTTCGCCTTTGCAAAATCCGCGAATTCCCGGCGACAGGCTGGCGAATAGATGGCTTGAGGCAGTTCCGCCCAGGGCAGTTCATTATCCAGGCAGACCGCAAAACAATCCCCTGCCCGCCTCTTTTCAAACCACTCCTTCACATACAGGTCATAGGCAGTTCTAAATTTCTCACTGAACACATCGGGAAAGGGCACTGCGGTACCCAGCACCGGCTTTGAATTTCGGTCCACCATCGCCAGGTCTTCCACCTTGACCCGCCCCACCCCGTAAAGGCCTTCTGCAATCTCCCACAACCGGTGCCCATCCCGACCTGGCAGGTTGATGCTCAACACCAGGGTGTCAACATAGGGAAGGGTGGCCGCCTTGTTGAGTTGTCTCATCTGGAGAGCCCGGTTCATCGGCCCGATTTCCACCCCCGCCCCCATCGAGTTGAAGCCCCACTCTGTTAAGTTGTCAAACACGGTATTGTAGTATTCGTTAGTCTTACCGGTCATATAATAGCGGGACTGGATGGTCTTTCGAAGCGGCAATTCCCCGTCCTCCCCGATGGGCCCGCCACCCCACAGGCTCACATTCCAGAACGCCTTACCCTCGGGATCAAACAGCCACCATACGTCCTTGACTTGCCTGACGGAATATTTGCCCTCGGGCGCGATTTCCGGAAGTCGCCTGGCCTTCCTGACGGGGATAGCTTTCATCTTCCCGACAAGGGATAGTCTTGAGGCTTCCTTGCCGCTGATTTCAGAGATTGAAACTCCGTCTATCCAGTAGTCCCCGGTCTCCGTTATCTTCAGACGAACCTTGCACGTCGTCGTGCCTTCAGGAATGATCAGCAGGTACTCCTTCGTCTTCCACTCTGCCTGGTTATCCAGAAACGCCATCGACTGTGCCCCGAGGCTCCGTCCGGGATTGAAGTACTCCACCGCAATTGTCGACCAGACAATCCGTTTGGCGGTTGTCTTGTACTGATACTGAAACCTGTACTTCTTCTTGGGATCAACCGTGATAGTCGGGATTTCCAGGCGAATTGACCGCCCCGGAGGCAAATCGATTTTGAGGCAGCGGTTGCCGTCCTTGCCTTTGTCGAAACCCAACACCTTGCCATCACCCTGAGCGACGACCCATGGCGAGGGGTCACTTCCTGTTCTCCAGTCACCATGAGGGATAAGATTCTCACCAACGCATGGGCGGGCGACCAGGATCACAAGCCCCAGTATCAGTAGATATTTCATGACTTCGTGTTCTGAGCGCCAAGAAGTTTCTTATAAAGCGCGGCATATTGTTGTACGGTTTTATCAATGCCGAACCTGGCGACATTCTTCCGGCCACCATCAGTCAGTTTACTGGCCATGTCATTTGATGCCAGCATACTTTGAACCGCTTCCGCCATGCCGGCGGCATTCCCCGGATCCACCAGCAAGGCATCTTCGCCGTCGTGCAACGCCTCCAAAAAACCATCCACGCGGGTAGCCACCACCGGAACGCCCGCCGCTTGCGCCTCAAGGGCGGCAATCCCGAAGGATTCCTGGATTGAGGGGCAGACCAGCACATCCATAATCGCCAACCACGGAGCTATATCGGTTTTGATCCCGACAAACCGTATTCGATCCGCAACTCCCAATGCCGTTGCCAACGCTTGCCAGGAAGCCTGCTCGGGACCGTTTCCGACCAGCACCCCATGCACCCTGGCATCCCTGCGGGCAAGGTGCGCCATCATCTGCACCCAGTCAAATCCGCCCTTTTCAGGACTGCACCGGCCAATCATGCCAATCAGGCAACCTTCCGGATGCAGTCCGAGCCGTTTCCGATCCACTGCCACAGAAGTCGAGCGCCTGAAACCTTCAACGCGGATCCCGTTATAGATGACTTGGATCGCATCACGCGGCAGTCCTTGCCTGATGAGGGAGCGTCGGACACTCTCGCTGACCGCGACAATCCGGTCGGTGAACGGCTGGAGCAGCCGGTTGCCGATCCGCTGTTTCAGGGACTGGCTCCATCCCGCCACCGTATGAATGGTGGTTACGATATGCGGAGTGCGCGCCAAAATAGCGGCGATCCGCCCCCACAGCCCGGCGGAGAACGAATGGGTGTTGAGAATGTCGATGCGCAGGTTTCGAAGCAGCCGCACAAGCCGCCAGACCGCAACGGGGTCGAGCCCGCGCTTTCGCCCGATGAAATGAGCCTGAATGCTCCGCCGTTGCAGTTCCTCAAAAAGAGGCCCCCGGTCGTCAAGGCAGGCAACGTGAACATCGAATCCTGCTTCCTCCAGACGCGGCAGCAATTCCACAAGCAGAGTCTCGGCCCCGCCAATGCGCAGGTGGTGGATCAGGTGAAGAATGCGTGGACGGGTCATGATGTCACAAAGGCTGCATTCCCGTTTCAACTTCAAAACGCACCAGGCGTCGATCAATCCTTGTCATGATCGGCACCGCCAAACCCAAATCCCTCCAGGTGGCGGGGTCAACGAGCAGTCGCAACACCGAAGGGATATGGCAGTCCTGTGAAAAAACAGAGGCCCGCCCTGTCAAAACCGGAGCGAGTCCGGCTAGTGCCTCCTTCGTCCCTTTGGCTGTGTCGCAGTCAATATAGGCGGTGCGCACCTTGAAGGAAATTTTGTCCGGCGCCATCGTGTCGGAGAACCAGCCCCGGTAGGTTCGACACACCTCGGCTTCTCCGTATTTCCTAATGTTTGCACAGAAAACGTGTTCGTCTGCGGCATACTCTCCTGAGAAATCATATTCGCCCTCAGGCGGCCTCGAGCCCTCCACCCCCTCGAATGAATCATAGACGGCAAGAGTGTATCCGAGCGTCTTGCAGAGGATACTCCATTTCGCGGAACTGCCTCCCTGCCAGCAACCAGCCTCAACCATCGCCTCGCCCGGAATAGCTGGCCGTTCCGCCAAGGCCCGGCATACGGCGGCGCACTGGAAGGGAGTGTGCCCATGCAACACGCACCAGTCGATCCGCAAAAACCGAACCAGCAACATCAACCGGGTACGGAATGGTAAGGACCATAGCAGTAACAGTGGCCAATACCCCGGTGCGTACCACAACATTTTCAGTCTCTGCTTCACCACAGGGTCCTGAATATGCGCCACGATTAGCCACCGGTAAAGACGGTGAACGACTCTTTCCAGCAAGGGACGCTTCTTGTCCTCAATTCTCATCCAGACCTCCAACGCCTGCAAGAGGCGCAGGAACACCCCTCCCGGCGGAGAACTGGCTCAGGGCTGAACGCCGTTGGCTTAGACACACCTGCCTGCGGATGGATGAGGCCATTTTCTGGAAGTCCGGGGGTTTGAGCACATACTCGCAAACACCCGCCTCGCATGCCTCTTCAGGAGACACCGCTTCACTGTAACCCGTGCACATAATCACGGGCAGGTCGGGCCGGATGAGGAGAGCTTCACGCGCCAGATCAACACCCGTGAGACCCGGCATGGTCTGATCGGTCACCAGCAGATCAAAGTCGTGGGCACACTCCCGAAAGGTCGCCAACGCTTTGCGGCTGTCATTCTCTGTCACGACCGCTATACCGTATTTCGGAAGAATCATGCTCGCCAGCCGGGTGACGGCAAATTCATCATCCACAAAAAGGACTCGGTTTCTCGAGGTGACCGGGGACAACTCACTGGGTTCGCCTTCGTTAATTTCGGGAGACCGCCGCCCGACGCCGTGCGAGTCATCCACCACAACCGGGAAATAGAGATGGAAGGTGGAGCCCTTGCCAACCCGGCTCTCGACGGAAATCAACCCCTTGGAACGCGACACAATGCCATGCACAATGGGCAATCCCAGGCCGGTGCCTTCCCCCTGCTTCTTGGTCGTAAAAAACGGCTCGAAAATGCGGGGAAGAAGATCGGGCTCGATGCCGACTCCGGTGTCGGCAACAGACAGCCGCAGATAGTCGCCCAGAAGCAGTTCGGTATATGTGGACCATCCAAGCACGGGGCCCTGGTGGTGGTCGAGCGTGATCTGCATCCGCCCGCCCCGCTCCCTCATGGCGTGGTAGGCGTTGGTACAGAGGTTCATAATGACGCGGTGCATCTCATCGGGATTCATCAGGACAATGTCATTCTCAACATTCAGGCGGATCTCGATGTCAATCGTAGCCGGCAGCGAGGAACTGATCATTCTAATCGTTTCCTTGATGGAACGGCTCAGGCTGACGGGACAGCGTTCGCTCTTCTGGTGGCGGCTAAAGGCGAGAATCTGTTTTACGATTTCCCGTGCGCGGGTAGCGCTCACGGTAATCTGGTCAATCACATCCTTGTCAATGGACTCGCCCTGCCGTTGCATCAGACTCATGAGTTCCGCATATCCTAGAATCGGAGTGAGGATGTTGTTCAGGTCATGGGCGATTCCGCCCGCCAGGGTGCCGATGGCCTCCATTTTCTGGGCCTGGGCCAGCCTCACCTCGGTTTCGAGATGCTGTTGTTCAAACAGGCACAGGATGGCCCGGTTCAGCAACACGGCCCGATACCGTCCCTCTTCAGTAAAGACAACGCCATCGGGATTGGGGTTCCGCGCCGAGGCATCCAGTAACTCCTTCTCCGTAATACCCACGGGCAGAACCAGAGCAGGCTTAAGGAATTCATCTAACAAATGCCGCTTGACAAGATCGCGCCCGAACTGGGCGTAGGCATGGCCCTTCATGTCGTGCTCCCTCACCACGCCGACCACCCGCCTGCCCTCATCCACCACCGGTAAAAATGGCCAATCCCGGTGATGGCGAAACAGGTCAAAGACCTCATGCATGGACGACGACAGCGGAACCGCCTCTATTTCCATCCAGATTTCTTTAAGGTTCATCGAATGAGTACCCCCGCCAAACGCCACAATCCCCCCAGGGCCTGTCACACCTTTTTCATGCTGTAGCCTGCCAACAACCTGTCAGGCGACAACAAGCAGAACGTCAGGATTCGATTAAGAACGAATACTCCTCAATCGTTTTAAATAGATTTCACGGGCATTGAACGGCTGCTCATACCGGTAGGGCTCAGGTCCGGGATTGGTGTCCAGCCAGCGGATGGGCCGCCCTGCCAGCCGTTCGCCGATACGGGGGCGAAGATCCACACCGGCGGGAATGACCGCAGGGCCATGGTGGGAGTAAACCTCGCGCCAGATTTCATCCGTCTGATAAGGGCAAAGCAACGGGCAGCCCGTAAAGTTCTTGACCACCTGATGGTAGTTTCCGACGAGGCACGGCACGCGCTTTAGATGGATATCGAAGAATTCCACGGGATCCCGGGACGCATAGCGCTGATGAAACGAGTGTCCGACGTGCAGCGCATCGGCGGCGGAGCCGGACCAAAAAAAACATCGGGAGGTGAAGCTCCTGGCAATGCGGCGCAGTGCCGGTAGCCAGCGCATGTGTCGAGGATCCGAGTAGAGATCGCTGCAAACGATCTTGCGTTGCGTTTCGCTCTGCGTCTCCACGTTCCGCCCGTCGTCGCTGAATACCTCTGCCGCCTCCACATTATTCCACGCCAGCCATTGCAAAACGAGACTGCTATTCGGGGCGGCGCTGAACACATGCCACCGTTCCGGACGCCGCTTGGGGATCAGGGCGAGAAGCTGGCTGTCCTTGCCGCCGATCATCATGATGTGATCATGCTCGGGATAATGCTCCTCCATGTCCCGGACGAAACGCTCCAGATGACAGGCCACCCCTTCGACCAGAGCATCCGCGTTGCGGAGTGAGAAATCCGGCTTGAACATATCAGCTGAGCCTTCCGGCGTAACGCGCTCGAAGGGCTTGAGCTTGAACACCCGGGCATCAACCGTCGCCCATGATTCATACCAGAACCGATCCTTCGACAGGCGGCGGAGTAGCGCGGTGGGCAGCCGCCGCTTGGCGGAATCCTTCAGGGCCTGCGGCAACCGCGCGGTTCCATGAATGAAATGTTGCCGGGCATTGTCACCAAGCAGGTATTCACGCGGCTGAAATGCCGGATTGATTTGGATATCGCCGATATCGGCAATAAGCGCCACCGCCGAGGAAGCGACCCTGAGCCGATCGGACAGACGCCGGAAGTAACAGGGATAAATGCCACAGGCAACATCCCGCAGGCAGCGGGTCTCGACCACCGTCAGGGCGGGATAATCCCGATGCAGGGCATCACTTGTGATTTCCGGAACCACCCCGGGGGCCATCATGGTAATGTCACCCTTCCACCGGCTTCGCAGAAATCGCAGGGGGCAATTCCTCGCGTCTTATACGGGCCAGCACGGCGGCTGTTGCCAGAACAGCCCAGAGGTACTTCTCCTTCTCAATGGCCCCGAAAAGGGAAAACATCAAAAGCGCCACCAGCAGAATCTGAAGAAGGATAGCCGCGTCGTTTAAAAAGGCGGGCGGCCAGACGCCTGCGCCCTCAACTGTATAAGACGCTTTCACGGCCCGCAGATCCCGCCATGCCATGAACATGAGCAAGGTTAGTATCGCAAACCCGAGGAAACCGACTTGATAAAGCACCGATACATAGGTGTTGCCGACCACGCTTTTCGGACGATAGGCCCGGTCGTATCGGAACTCCCGGGATAGATACTCTTCGGGAAAGTTTCCAGGGCCCCGCCCCATCAGGGGGCTTTGCATGAACATATCAAATCCGATGCGGGCGCTATCAATGCGCCATTGAACCGTGGGATCCCTCCGACCCTCACTGTCGAACTGGCGCCCAATCGACGTGATCCGCGAATAGAAGGCGCGGGGAATCAGCGGTGCCACAGCCAGGGTGATCACGCACAGGCAAAGCAGGGCGAACACCACTGGTATGCGTTTTCTCAACTTGAAAAGAGTGAATCCCACGGCCGCCACAAGAACGATAAAGGTACTCCGCGCATAAGTGGAGACCATGGCATAAACCAAAATACCAATCACCGGCAGCAGTGCGACCCGCAACCAGGCCAACCGTGTCACCAGGAGATAATAGAAACTGATCAAAATACCCATCAACAGGAAGAACCCAAACGTAGGCGCATCATCCTGGAGCGTCCAGCCCGCGAGGCGCTCCCCGGCCGTGCCATGCTCATGACTCCACAGGTTCGGACTCAGGATGCCCCCTACCGCCGAAACCAGGCACGTGATCACGATAACACCAAAAAGGATGGCGATATCGCGCTTCGTCTTGAGCACGTTAACCGCGAGAAGGAACAGAAGCACGTGATTGAGAAAACGCATCAGGACGGGAAAGGTAGCCTCCGTCTTTTCACAATATATATAGGCCAGTACCGACGTCCCGGCGAATGCCATCGCGGCCAGGCCTTGCGGCCCGACTACAAAACGCCGGTTGCCTAGAATGCCGCCTATCAGCAACCATCCGAACGCCAGCAGAAACATCAGTTTTGTCAGAGAATTGACAACAGGGATAGGCAAATGCCCGCCAATCGCACTTAACGGAACAAGGCCCACGATGGCATAAAAGCCCCACTTGGGGACATAGTCCGGCCACCGCACTGTAGCGGCAAACACGATGGAAGCCATCCCCGCCACCACGGCCATGGACGGCGCAAGGCAGGTCAACAGCGCGAACGCCACCACCCCGACCATCAGGACCAAATTGACAAGTAATCCCTGCGACATGAACACACCCTTCTGGCAGTGAACATAACCTTCCTGGCTAAGTGCATTACCGCCAGCACCGGATACCAATTGTACCAACCCTCAAACACCTTGAGCTCCAGGATGAACGCCACGTAGTCCAATAACGGGGACTTCACTCCCGCCGCCCGGCCTCCAATGAACACACGTACAATGGATTCCGGCGCTTCTCCCACAACATTCCGGCTCCTGTGCCGATTGGAAACCGTGGCCAGATAACCCATGCGGCGCGCCATTTGCTCGCCTTCTTCAGAGAAACAGTTTTCCGGCCAGCACAACACATCCACCATCACCCCCAGTTCCCGCTCCAATATTTTCCTGGATTCACCCAGGTCTTCCTCAACGCGCCGCTCATATTCCTCGCGGCCCTCACGGCTCCCCGGGGCGCCATGCACATGACGCTCACGACGCCACTCCTCAAACAAGCAGCGTTCCCAATCCGACCCGGCAAAGACAGCCCTTCCGGCACCCCCCGCCCATGACATCAGGCTTGCCACTGCGTCCGGGTCAGGATGATAGGCCCGGTGGGCCAGCGCGGGCGCCTGCCGGAATACCGGATGACCCCACAATGAACGGTCATCCTCCAACTCTCGCCACCATCCCTTCCGGGTTTCAGGGCGGTTATTCCAAAGCAACCACAGATTCGGCTTGCCCGGCCCGACAAAGCCCTGCAATTCCGGCCCCGAAAACACACGCGAATGCGAACCGCCGTGCGACTGGATCTCTACCAGGCCGCTGGTCTGCATGGCACGCAATTCGGGCCACGTCAGATACCCGCTCCAGTCCAAGGCATCCGGGATCGCTTCCCCGATGGTCGGCCGACACCGATCCGCATCGGCAATAAAACCGGTGCTGACAAATATCGTTGCCTTGATGCCATATTTCCTGAGCAAAGGAAAAGCAGCGATCCAATTATCCGCATAGCCATCATCGAACGTCAGCGCCACATGCTTGACCTGCGATTCCGGATTATGGCACCCGGCCAGAAGGGTATGCACCTCGCTGACAAACAAACTCTGGTATCCCTGCCGTGCCAGATACGCCAGTTGGCGCTCAAAGGCGGTCGGCGTGAGCGACACACGGTCTCCAATCTGTAACCACTCCGGATCCGCAGACACACTGTGGTAGTTCAGGACAGGGATCTTACGGGGCCGTAACCGCACCAGGATCAAACCGCTTCCCAACCCGAACGCCGTCAACAGATACAAACGGGTCCATCCCGGCATTGTATCCACAAACAGGGTCACCCCTGTTATGGCGATCCATAACAACACCCACCATGCCCAAGCCGCCATGCGGGCGCTCGTGGCTCCGTTTTTAAAGATCGCCCCCATCCCGGCGACGCTCCTTACACACGGCTTCGCGCCAGCGGTCTGGCCGCACTTTCCGACGCTACGTGCCCATTTGTTCCGGCCTCGAAGAGATAATCGCCCGAGTATATTTTCTTGTTCAAAATGAACCTGACTTTGACTTTGGCGCCATCAAGACGCTGCCGCACCTCCACCGCATCGTTACGTCGTGATGTTTTCGCATCCATGACGCACAGGACATCCGTCATCAGGGGAAGCAAGCGGGTTACTGAAGGATCACTGCGCAATGCCCCGGAATCAACCAGGATGAGGTCATAACCCGCCCCCAGTCCAGCCATCGCCACGCGGGTGGCCTCCACCGCCCATTTTGCCTGTGAATTAATTCTCATAAGACCGGCGCCGATCATATCCACACCTGGACTGACGGATACCACCACGTCCTTAACCTCGGCGGCACAGGACAGCACCTCCGCCAACCCGGCTGCAGGCGGACGGCCAAATAGTTGACATAACCCGGGGGCTCCGAAGTTTGCGTCAATAAGCAGGATTTTAAGCCCCGCCTCCCTGGCGAGTTTGGCAAGTTGCTCAATGAGGTAAGTCTTCCCCTCGCCACCGTTAAGGCTCACAAACATGCAAATACGCGGTAGCGGGACGACGGAGCCATCCGTTAGGCGAAGCAACAGGTGCTCCAGGTGCCGCTTGGCGATGCGGCGGTGCTCCACGGTGCCGTGGCGCCCATACACCAAACTGCGAAAGAATTCTGGCAGGCCCCCGCCCTGTTTCTCCTCGTCGGGATCGCCGTGTCCTATCGCATCACGGTCATTCGGAGTGACAAAGGGGACGAGTCCAAGCAGGGTATCGCTTTCAACGCCAAGGTCTTCGCGGCTTCTCAGCCCGGGACGCCACGCCTCCATCATCAAGACAAAGCCTGCGGATAAGAGCAGGCCGACAATGATCGCGGCCAGGATATTCTTGAGCATAAGCGGTCCCTCGGGATAGAGGGGTATGATGGCTTTGTCAATCACCCGCGCGGTACTGAGTTGCGCCGCTTCCGATACCTTGGTGTCAAGCAGCCGATCCTGCAGCGCGGCCAGGGCACGTTCCGTGGTCAACCGGGTCCGGTACAAGTCCAACAGCCCGGCCTCCTTGGCAGGCAACTTGTCCAATTTTGCCATTTGCGCATCAATGGCCTTTTGGATTGCGGTTTCCCGCGTTTTCAGTTCGGCCCGTTCCGACTCGATCGCCACCATGGCCACCGGTGTCTGGTAGGCCTTGAGCGCATCGATCTTGGTGTCCAATTGAGCCCGATTAACCTGGATGGCCGTAAGTTCCCGTTGGTATTGCGACTGTTCCTGGAGGCTAAGATCCAAGTCCGTTGAGGCGGCGTAGAGCTTCTCACTGACGCGGTAATCCCTGATCTTCTTATCCACGTCCGTCAGTTCGCTCTTGGTCTCGACAATCCGCTTCTCAATGAACTCGCGGGTGGTTCGCATCTCTTCCTGGTTGGCTTTCAAGGTCAAGGCCACGTTGCGTTCCGCGATCAGGTTCGCCATGGTCGCCGCGATCTTGGGATTCTCCCAGGTGACGGCAATCTCATAGACATACGAGCCCTGCAAATTCTTGACGTCGGTGCGATACTGGATGGCTTGGCCCAATGCTACTGCGGGATCCTGGGTCTCCCATCGTCCGGTATTCAGCAACGCCAGCACCTTGTTGAAGAAACCAAAGGCCGGTCCGATCAGTTGACGGCGCATATGGCCCAACGGACCGCCGTTGTTATATTCCGCCCGATCCCGCTCCAGCAACGTGCGCGCCACATCCTGCGCGAGGGTCAGGCTGGACAGGGTTTCCTCATAAGTTTTGCCGAGCAAGGTCGCGGGGCTGGAGGCCCAGTTACCGCTCTGACTCGCATACCCGATCTCACTGCGTGTTGGAAGGATGGTAATCGTGGTTCGGGCCACATACCGGGGGCGAAACGCCAGGCAGAAGGCGGTAATCACAACGGTCACCACAAGGATACGGGTGGTAATCCACCAGATCCGCTGCCGGTGATAGATCAACAAACGGAGCGAACTTTTTATAAGATCATTATACGACGTCACGAGATTCTCCTAGAATACATGGTTTAGATTGTAGCCGAAGCCCATGCTTGTGTTCACTGGCATCATCCTGCGAATATACTGTTCCACAAATAGATTCAGGCTGTATACCCCGGTCTTGGGCACCAACAGCATGTCCTGGGGAGCGAGGGCGATTTCCGGGCCGAGCGGCTGGCCGGAGTCAATATCAAGATTGACCACCGTCCAACCCACCTTGCCATCCGGACGGCGGCTCACAACCACGACCTGCGATTTCCTGCCGGTTTCCTTGGCGCCACCCGCCATGGCCAAGGCGAAGAACGGGCTGACCGGGCTGCTGATCGTGTAACGTCCTGGATTCTGCACCTCTCCCAGGACGGCGATGTTCCCGACCGAACTGGAATTCAGGTTCAGGCTCACCGAAATGCCTCGCCTGAACAACAGGTCGTACTTCTTTTCAACCTCTCGAGATAGTTCGGGGAGGGTTTTCCCCATGGCGCGGACTTCTCCGACCAACGGAAAGGTCACCGTGCCATCCGACCGAACCTGTATAATGCGCGTCGCGCCCAAGTCTGTATTACTCCTGAGCGTGTTGAGAAATTCACTGGTAAGGGCATTGGCCACCTTGAGCATAACCGTGACTTCAGCCGCCGGCATGAACTTGGCCATCCGCTTGGTGATCTCTTCACGCACCTGGGACACAGACAGGCCCCGCGCGGATACGTCGCCGATCAGATAGAAGGAAATATTTCCGTCGGGCCGCACCACCACATCCGCCGTGCGGGCATCCTGCCCGGCCACCGTAATCGTCAGGACGTCCTGGCTGTCGATCAGGTATTCTTTCAGGTCGATCAAGGGGTGCGCAAAATAGGAAATGGCAAGCACATCCCCGGGGGATATTCGGTAGCAATATTGTCCTTCGAGCGAGCTATTCGTCGAGGACCCGCTTGCCGGGGAACTGGTCGTCACCGGAGAATCCGGGGTGACCGTACCCTGCACGGCAACTGCCGGAGTCGGTTGCGTCACCATGGGTTTCCCGACCATATGTCCGGTGTCGGGACGAACCGCTGCGTTGTAGATAATACCTACAATCCCATCGTCCGCCGCTGGTGGAGTGCTGCAGGAAGAGCAAAACGTCAATCCCATGGCAAGGCCGACACACACGACGGCGGTGGATAGGCGATGTTGATGTATTCGGTCACGATTGTTCACTTCGTTCAATCCTCCATAATTTCCACGCGCCCGCAACGCAACGCCGGACGCCTCATCACAACCCATTACGCCACGCGCATCATCCCTGATCCGCGCTCCATGACTCACTGCGGACAGAGTAAACGAATGCTGGATTTGAAAACAATTAGCAGGGTGTTACTTCTGAATCAGCTTAACGACCAAAGCCTCTCGTGGATTCAGGGCGCACGGCAGTCGCCTTTGAAGTCACCGGGGTCGAAATAATAACGATTCGTCTCGGTTTCGGAAGCACTCCGTCAGCCATCATCCTGGCCACCAAATCCCGGGCCAAGGCGGGCATGTCATCGGCCGTGACAAACGCCCCCGCCGGCTCAAGCACGATCTTGCCTCGCCAGGACAAATCACGACGGCCCCGTTCGGCATAATTCCGGAATACTCCAGCCTCAAACGTTCGCTTGAAACTTCTCCCCCGGGCGTCAACCATTCCATCGCCGGGTTCGATGACCAGAACCAGATCCGGCTTGAACTCCGCAATCTGATCCGCATACCGGACCTTGTCGCTCTGCAGTGCCAGGGGGGATCGACTTTGAATCTGGGCTGGCGAGCCGACCTTCCTGAGTTCGGAAACGATAGCCTTCGCGAAAGCCCCGGCCCAGGCTTCGTCCAGCGAGGCCAGTTGCGATACCACAAGGAGGCGTTGCCCCTCCGCAACACGCCCTCCCTCGGTTTTCGAGACGACGGTGGTTCCCGTTGTAGCACAACCGGCCATGAGGCCGGTCAAGCAGACCGCAGCCATTCCCTGCCGCCACCTTGAGGCGCCTGTATGCATAATATATCTCCCGTGTTTGCCCCAGGGCACACTAGAACACGTAGTTCAGGCTTGCCATAACCGCATGATGATTCTCAATGAACAGCGCATCACTGTTATCCGGGAAAACCACGATCCCGGTGTCCGTGGCGTCGAACGAATACAACCACTCGCGCATGTAGTCGATTGACACCCAGACCCTCTTGGTAATGGAAACATCCACGCCAAACGAGGCGCGACCGCCGTAGGCCAGGGAGTACTGGTCGCTATAGGTTTCTGAAAAGACGCCATCAGTCACATTCGTGTCCATGCCGCTGCGGGCGGTTCCCGACGCCTCGCCCAGGAAGAACAGGATCGAACCGTGCGCCTGGAATGTCGGCGTATCAAAAGGCCGCCAGTTGCCGGTGTATCCACCCTCCAGCATCATCCAGTTCACATTGCCATTACTCATCTCCCCGGACACTCCGTTTTCCACGGCGGTGTCGTTCTTTTGCATCCCTAGATAACGGAACCCCATGACCGTCCCGTACTCGGCCTGGTTGTTGCGGCCGGTGATTTGTGACCACGTCACTTCAAAATCACGCGACACGGTATCGATAGTCTGCTTGTACTTGGGCTTACTGAACTCGTACCTGAGGTCGGACTTGACAAAGGACACGTCCAAGACCCCATCCCCGCGTCCCATTTTCAACTGCAATCCCGACCCGTTCCCGGAGGTGCTTCCATTTTCCCAGTCCTCCCCCCCCTTGGCCGTGGTGGGTCCCCGCTGTTGCAGGGCATCATGCTCGTAAAGCCAGTTCTTGTACAACAGCCCGCCCGACACGCGCCAGGGGGTCGCCGCCTCCTGCGACGCCTCGGCAATCATGGAGTCACCGCCTGCATCCAGTTTTGTCTTCTCCTGTGCCGGGCAGAGACTGACTCCACCGGCCACTATCATGGTCATCCAGATAATCTTATTCATTGCTCCTCCTGTTTTAACTTCTCTGTTTCCTGCCTTTTTCATCCGTGTTCTCCTTTTCATCCTTGATTGCTATTTTTTGTCCGTGTTTATCCCCACTTTGGCGATCCCGCACTTTCGGGCTTCATCCAGAACTGCCACCACATTTTTGAAATTCGCCCCCGCATCGGCGTTGACAATCACCTTGGGGTCTTTGCTGGTGGTCTTGTAGTTCTGCAGCCGCATCGGCAACTGCGCGATCGAAATCTTTTCCTTGTTGTAGAACACCTCGCCTTTTTCCGTGACACTCAGGGTGACTGACTTTTGCATTTCCTGCTGGTCGCCCAACGAGGCCGCCGAAGCCGCGCTCGGCAACGCCACCGAAACGCCCTGATTCTGGGTCATGGACAGCGAGACCATGATAAAGGTGGCCAGCAAAAAGAATATGATGTCGATCAGCGGGATGATCTCGATCCGTGCCTTTTTCCCTGGTCCACCGCCTCCACCGCCATGCATCGATTCATTCTCCTTAATTAGTCTGATGTTGGCCCATGGCCTCCAACGGGCCTGCCGGGCGGTTCACGAGCAATTCCAGCTGGATGGCCGCCGCCTCCATTTCCTGCCGGGCTTCTTCCATGCGCGCATTCAACATGTTAAAAGGGATGAGACTCGTGATGGCGATGCCAAGGCCGAACGCGGTCGCGATCAACGCCTCGGCGATACCTCCCGTGATCGCCCCGGGGGCGCTGAGCTCGCCGCCGATCAGGGCAAAGGATCCCATCATGCCCGTCACCGTGCCCAGCAAGCCCAGCAGCGGAGCGAGCGTGATGACCGTGTCCAGAACGGGAATCCCGCGGCGGTAGCGCCGCATTTCACGTGATTGGGAGAACAGCAGCGCATTCGAAATGGACTTCTCGCGGTGTTCGAGCGCATAGGCCAGCGCCCTCAGCACAAAGAAACGCGATTTCCCCCCGACGGCGAGCGCCCGTTCGAAGTCGCCGTCGGTCACGGCCTCAAGAAACCGCTGGACGGCCTGCGGATTGCGGCGGCTTTGCTCGAGCGTCAAAAAGATGAGGCGCTCAACGACAGTCAGGAGTGACAGGGCGGCCGCCACCAACAGCGGCCACATGATCGGGCCCCCTTTTTTAAAAACCTCTACAATGTCGAATTTATGGACCAGCGCCTTCAAGGCGCCGCCGCGCGACGGATCCACCGGCAGAGCACCCTTGCCGGTAGCGATGAGTCCAGCCAGACCGGTCTGCAGCTCACCTTCCAAAGGGCGGACCATGGGCTTTGAGGAGCCCGGTTGCGGGAGCACAACCCCGGCCAATGAACCGTTTGTCGAACCAAACATCGCCGCCGGGCCAACCGTAAGGAACTGCCCCTCCTCAACCGTCCCGTCCGGACCCACCGCAGTGCCGCCAAAACGCGCTCCGCCAATCGCCTCGGCCAGCCGGGTACAGGTCAAATCGGCCACGGCCACCTGGCGGTCAAACCGGTCGTCTGAAGAAAGGGTCGGATTGTTGGGAGCCTGTTTTGCGGCCTCCAAGGCCGAGGCCAGCACCTGCAGTTCGGTAATTGAAGCCTTGGTCTCGCAGGTTCGGGCATACTCGTCCAGCAAATTGGCGATGTATGCCAACTCGTCCTCACGTGACTTCTGCTCCGCCTTGAGCGCGACCATTTCCATAGTTCCCGAATCAGCCATCTTTTGGGCCTGATCCAGTTTGCGTCGGCCCTGCACGAGGTTGTCCTCCCATTTCGCCAGCTCTTCGGCCAGGGGGACTTTCGCCGTCGCGATCTCGTCCCTCAACTCGTTGAGTTCGCGGGTGGCGCGCTCCAATTCCGCCTGGGCCGACTGGGCCAGCCCTTTCAAGGCCGGAGAGGCCGTCGGACCGGGAGCGGGCTCCGCCGCCGTCAGCGTCCAAGCCAGTAGTATCATTCCTGTGAAGATCATTTTCATTTAAGCACCACCGGCAGGGAAACGAAGGCGGGCGGGCGCTTGCCTTCCTGTATTTCAATTGCCTTGAGCACTTCCCGCGCAATTCCGTCGGAGGCTTCCCAAACCCAACCGTTGGTGGAGGGCCGGCCGATACCGGCCTCCCCTGCCGTGCTCAGATAGTAGGCCTGACCCAGCCCCACATAGAGCACTCGGACTTCGGCCGGTTTCCCGTTCGCAAGGGTACGAACCTCAAACACCACGGGGATTTCGTTGTTGGCCTTCATCGCCTCGCTCAGGATGCCCAACACGTTCTGGAACCGCTCGGCTGCGGTCACCTTGGTCGTGGCGCCATGGAGCGGGATGCGGTCATACAGCGGCTTGAGTTTGGTCTGCACGGGATCGGGCAGCATCGGGAACGACAACCTGATGTTGGCTTCCAAACGGTAAGCGGCGGAGGACAGACGTTCAGAGGAGTGTTTGAGTCTTGTGATGTCCTCCTGGATGGCCGCCCGCTGTTTGGCTGCCACCGCCGAGGCCGCCTCGACCTGCTTGAGTTTCTCGTCAATGGTCGCGGCCTCCTTGCGCGCCAGTTCCAGGCGTGACTCCAGCATATCCTTGCCCTGCTGCCAGTCCTTGCGCTCCCGGGCGATAACCTGCTGCGTCTCGATCCACTTATCAAGAACCAGCCTAGTCTCCGCCAAGGCCGGACCCTCGGGCGGCGCCCCCGCACCCGGCGGTGCGCCAGCCGCCGCCCAAAGGGCAGAGCCGCATAAAGCCGCCATAATCAAAGCTCTCTTTGACGTCATCGTTTACTCCTTGCAATACGTTCGATTTGCTCGAGGTAACGGGCAATCTCCTCGCGCGGTTTCACTTCCTGTACCCGCCGGAGCAGAGGCAGCGCATCGTTAAACCGACCCAGGCCGACCAGCAACTGCGCATGCCGCGTCCGGGCCTGCACCTCAAACTCCGGGATTTCGGCCGCACGTTCATAGTTCAGGACGGCTCGTTCCGATTCATTCTTGCGTGAAAAATATTGGGCCATCAGCATCAGGGCGTCGCCATCCAGAGGGTTCAACTTGAGGGTCTCCTCCAGCGCCCGCACCAACTCGGGCCCCTCATCCCCACGCGCCAAGGCAATGCGCGCATCGAGTTTGGCCAATTGTGCACGGTCTGCGGGCTCCAGCGATTTCTCGCGCAGGGCACGAAGACGGGCGGCGACGAACCTCGCCTGCCCGAAGGCGCCCTTGGCTGCCAGTTGTTGGGCGCACCGGATTACACGGGCCGTAGGTAAGGCGGGCTCCCCCGACAGGCCCAACCCGTAGGCTTGTGCTGCCAGATCCGCCAAATCCTCGCCCAGATACAAGTCCCCCAGCAGAACCATGTTTTCGGGCGAGGCTTTCTGCATGCGATCCAGACATTCCAGATTGACCGCCGCCTTCAACGGCCGTTTCAGACCAAGATACGCATTGGCCTGCAGGAGCCAGAATTCCGGCTTCTCCGGATAGTGCTGGATCAGCACGTCGAGAAGCGAGACGGCATCCTCGAATTTCTGCTGCTTGAATACACACCGGGTCAGCCCCAGTCGCCATTCCGTGTTGTCGGGCTGGAGCAGCAAGGCATTGCGATACGCCGCTTCGGCCGCCAGATAGTCATCCTTCGCCGCATACGCGAATGCCAGAAGACCATAGGAATAGGCGTCGCCACCGCCCAATTCAATCATCCGGGTGAAGCTCGCAATGGCCTCGTCGTATTTCCCGTCACGCACCTGGATCATGCCCAAATTGCGGTACGCCCGGCGGAAGGAGGGGAATTTCTCCACGGCGCGGCGATAGCGCCGCGCCGCCTTGTCCATCTGGTCCTGCTGGAAATAGATACTGCCCAGGTTGAAATCCAGCATCGCCGAGGAATTTGGCTTGATTTCACTCTCCAACAACTTGGCCGCCGCGCGAAGATTCGTCCCCATCAATGGGCGGAGACGCTCCAGAAGCGCCACTTCCTCCGGCGTCACCCGGGGCTCGAGTTCCGCCGAGATCCCGTAGCTCCCGACGAATTGTTTCTGGAACACGGGATCCTTCCACAAGGCCGCGATCGCCGCGGAGGGGGGCGCCGCATTCGTTGCCGTTGACGGAACTCCCTGAACGGAAAGCGTAGCCGCGCCCCACAGGGCAACAGCCAAGCCAAGCCAGTAATAGTGTTTGATGGTCTTCATGAACTACCCCGCCTGAAATTTGATCGGAACCCGCATCCGGCATTTCACTCTGGTCCCGCCCCTGACGGCGGGCTCGAACCTCCACTGTCGCACGGCAGCTAGAGCCGGCGCCCCGAAGGCCGGATGGGAGGCAGTCTCCACACGCGGATTGAAGACCTGACCTGTCGTCGTCACGACAAAGGCAACCTGCACAACGCCTCCCATTTTCTTGCCCCGCAACTCGGCCGGATACGCTGGGGGCGTCTGGACAATGACCCGTGGCTTCTGATCGATATCGTCCATACCGAAAGCCTTGTCCAGGCCCTCGCTTGCCTGGCTGCCAGCCTTACCGGTTCCCCCGATGCGGCCGCCTGAGGCTAGGTTAACGGACGACCCGAATTCGCCGCCTCCGCTCCCGGGATTCAGCGCCGACATGATGGAACTCAGGCTTGCGGCGTCCAGTGCCGGGGTATTATCGGACATCTGGGGAGCGGCCGTAACCTCGCTGATCTCCGGCGGCTGATCCTTTTGAGCCTGCAGTTCCTCCGGCGGTTTTTCAGGCGGAGGCTGCTCCACCTTCTTTTCTTCCTTTTGCATGTCCCCTGAAAGCAGTTCGACGTTTTTAATGTGGGCGTTCTTTTTGCCCTGGGGCATGAGCAGGCCCCCGAACAGCAACACACCTGCAAGAATCGAGATACCGAAGATGAATCCCAACACGCGCCCGATCATGCGACGCCTCCTTGCCCATGAGGGAACCCCATCCGCCCCGCGAGCAGGATCATCATCGCACTGGCGGCTTCATCAATCTCCTGGGTTGCGGTCTCCAGTTTCTGATTCATCAAATTGAAGGGAATCAAGCTGGTAATCGCAATACCCAGTCCGAACGCGGTGGCAATCAGGGCCTCGGCAATCCCGCCCGTGATCGCCCCCGGGGCGCCCAGTTCGCCACCGATCAGTGAAAATGACGCCATCATACCCGTCACCGTGCCCAGCAAACCGAGCAGCGGCGCCAGGGTGATCACCGTATCCAGCATGGGGATGCCCCGGCGATACCGGTGCAGTTCACGTTCCTTGGCATATTGTATCGCCCCTTCCAAGGCGGATCCTGAATGGGACACTGCGTAACCGAGCACACGCACTACATAGAAGCGACTGCCAGCACTAATCGCGGCCGCCTGCTCGATGCTCCCATCCCTGAGCGCCGCCATGAATTTCCGTTGCTCGGCGGCATTCCTGCGAAAACGCTCCAAGGTGAAAAAACCGGCCCGTTCCAAAACGGTGCCCAAGGACAAAAGCGCGGCGCAAAACAGGGGCCACATGATCGGCCCTCCTTTCCGGAAAATGTGAAACAAGTTGCCCTGTTCAACCACATCCAGGAAAGCACCCATGCGCCCACCCATCACCGCACTGCTGGCATCATCCGGCTCCTCGCCGGTCCACATGCGGGCCAATCGCTTCGCCCATGGTTGCCGGGCCATTGCACCCCACCAGCCCGGCGCCGACGCAACCATGGCGGAGACAGGTGGCTGGGCAACTCCGGACTCCCCGGGGCCGGGCTCCGCCGCGTCCGCGACAGGCATGACAAAAAGCGCCGAGATCAGCGCCCATGCCCAGCTCTGCTTCAGTCCTTTGTTGATGCCGTCCTTCTTCATTGAATTACCAGGTTCCTGAAATGCTGAAGGTGTAGCGAATCCCTTCGCGGTAGCTTCGTTTGGGGATCTCCTTGCCATCCGGCAGCCGGTAAACTTCCCGGATCTCCTGATCCAGAAGGTTCTGGGCACCGACGGTGCAACTTACAGTCTTGGTAAGCTTCTGTGTCAGACCCAGGTTAACCGTTGCTAGCTTCTTGGTGTACACATCGGGAATGGCGTAATCCGCCACTGCCGCGCCGGTCTTAAGCATATCGCCGCGAATGTTATAGAACCAGTTGATGGAGGTTCCCCATTTCTCAATGTCATATCCCAAGTTGAAGTTGAATAGAAAATCCGGCTGCCCCTCCATGTCACGCGTAGCCCCCTTCGATTTCCCAACATCTTCCATATTAAAGAAACTGAAGACAAAGCCCTTCGCAAACTGGTCAAAGGGCGACACATACTCGTCGGAAGGATCCCGCTCCTCGGGATAAAGATCGTAGTTCTTCAACCGGTTCGCATATTCATCGGGCAACACCACTAGTGATTTCATGCGGGTATAGTTGGCGCCCACATGCAGGTATCCGAAAGGCCCAGGCAGGAAATCGAGGTCTTTTCGGGCCTCGTATTCCATTCCGGAAACCTGGCCCTCAGGATAGTTGACCGCCACGACATACGGGTCACCGTAATAGTTAAAGGAGATCTTTTCAATAGGATCGGTGATCTTCTTGTAAAACCAGCTGACCGCCCACACCTCGCCCGGCTTCCGAAACCACTCCCATCGCACGTCATCGTTTTCCACATGCGAAACCTTCAGGTTCGGATTACCGACAAAATTCTCGTTTTCGATGGGATCCACCGACAGCACCGGGGCCAACTCCCGAATGGTGGGACGAGCAATGGTCTGCGACCAGTTGACCCGAAGGTTCATTTTCGGGGCGAGTTCGTACACCAGACCCATCGAGCGCAACCAGTCCGCCTCCTGCATATGGGTCTGGACGTCAGCCCGCGTGGCGGGCTTGAAGGAATACGCGCCCGACTCCAGGGTCAACACCGAGTAGGAATAACTTCCCGGCTGGATGGCTTCATAAGCCGAAATCGGATCGATCGAAATGTCGGTAACTTCAAGCCGGGCGCCGGCAAGGGCCTTGAGTCGCGACGTTAACGGATAATCCAGCATCCAATACCCTGAGGGAAGATCCTGACTGGCTTGATAGTTTACGTTATTCTGCCCGATCTGCGGAATGATATACCACCGCATTTCGTTCTGATAGGGCCCGGCGCCGATATTATTGTCAGCCGTAAAAGTATCCGTCCACAACGCGGAGGGATCCGACGAGGTCGTCTTGAAATCGGCACTCTTGACATCATTGGTGTACCACTTCTGCGCATCAGCATCGGAACTGTCAGCGGGGGGCTTCTGGCGGAACCGCGACACCCCGAGATAGGTGAAAGCCGACTGAGTAAACGACCGCTGGGTCATGTCTTTGAGTGCGCCGAGTTTGAATCGGCCATCGGAATCGTTTGCCTTGAAGGGGAGGTTAAGGTTGATTCCCTCTTGGGTGTTATCCTCTTCGATATCACGCCAGATACGCGCAGCATTGTAGACGGACATCACGCTGGAGGGTTGGGGAATGATAAAATTCCACTCCTCCGGCCCCGACCGCGAAACTTGTTCTTTGAAACGCCGCGTATCCGGATCGTACTGTCGAACGACATTGTGCGCCCCGAACAACTCAACCTCCACCGGATCAAACTTCCGATGCCAGGTATACTGCTTGGAATCCGTGGATCGCTCGGTGTACTGGATGCCCTGAACCCGATCCACCTGAGCATCCACAGGCATCGTATTGGGAAACGTCATGTCATTTCTGATGGAGGCACGGTCTGTGGCGGCCTGAGTCCTGAGCCATGTGAATCCAAACGCCTGCTCATCCCCTTGGGCCAATCCCACCGACGCCAGCATGCTGTCCTTGACTTCCTGACTCCCGGTCTGGCGGCGGAACTGGTTGTTGTCCGCGAGATTCACACCTCCGAACTCGGCCCGCGAGTAGGACTGCTCGGCCGCATCCTGCACCGTAAACTTGTCGCTGTAGGTGAACGCGCCAATCCCCCCCGCCGTCCAGCCGCCTCCCACATCCTTGCGACTGCCTCCACTCAGCGAATACCCATAGTTCCCGTCGGGCACCTTGGTAAACTTGACACCCATGGCAGGGGAGAGGGAACGGGTAATGCGGTCATACTCCGCATAGACGGGGTCTTGCGGATGATCGGCGTCCACCAACTGATTGTGTAACGAGAAGCTCGACGGCAGTGAACCACCCGCGATAATGCTACTGGTAAGAATCGGATTCCGAGTCATGTTCGCCAAATCCGTCGGCATGGCCCGCGACCCCTGATCGCGACCCCACTGGCTGCACCCCGACCCGTCGTAGGTGACGAAGCCATCTTTCCCGGTAAACTGCCCATTGACCTCACGAGATAGGGATGCTTTCATAAACGGCTTTTCAGGAATCGAAATCGTCCGGATATTGACACCGCCGCCGCTGTAATCACCCGGCAGATCCGCGGTGAAGGTCTTGGACACGGTCATGCTCTCGATCGTTCCGGAAGGAAAGATATCCAATTGTACGGCGCGCTTCTTGGGATCGGAACTGGGTACACGCATGCCATTCAGCGCAACCCCGACATACCGGTCACTCATGCCTCGAACGGTGGCGTACTTGCCGTCCACCACCGAGGCACCAACGACCAGTTTCAGCGCCCCGGCCGCATCACTTGCCCCGGCGCGCCGCATCATGTCCTTGCTGACGGAATCTTGGAACGACAGCGTATTGCGGCGCAGGTTCAGCAGGCCGGTTTCGCTCGCGGTATCCGTCAATTCCAAGTCGCGCACCGTCAATTCCTCCATCTCGGTGAATTCACCCTTCAACTCAATCGCCAAATCCGTCAACGCCCCGGCTACCACGATTACAGCCGATTGGACATGCCGCTCGTAACCCGGCTTTGAGACCGTTATGGTGTAGTTTCCCGGCGGCAATCCCTCGACAATGAAATGCCCGTCCTCCGATGTGACCTGCCCCTTGTTCAGTTCCACCACCTGGATCGTGGCCTGTGCCGCCGGGCCTCCGAACTCCGCATCTGAAACCGAACCGCGAATCCCCCCAAAAGGAATCTGCCCGCAGGTTGGCAGTGCCCATGCGAGTCCCGTAATCAAAACAACCGCCAACAACCACCCTTTAGGGTTGCGCGACATCAAATGTCCCGTTGAGGCGTTCAAGCCTCTTTTGGATGCCCGCATCAATAACCTCTTTATGTCTTGCCAACGACTCACACACTTCCACGCCAGCCTGGGCCCTGGGTCGGCGGTTCTCAAGACCGGCGGCCACGTCCAGGGCGCGGCCATACCACGTTCTGGCCTGTGCTAGATCGCCGGCTTCGGCGTACATCGTTGCGATGATCGCGTAGGCACCGGGCTGGAAGATCACTTCCATTTTTCGAGCAATGGCTTTTTCTGCCTCGCCGCGCAGAGCCTCACCGTTCTGTGGTTGCCCCAGTTTTTTCCATAACAGCGCGCACTGGCAGAGCATCGCGGAGTGAACCTCCGGGGGAAGTTTAACGGCGATCGTGATGTTGGAGGATGTCAGGGCAAGATGTTCGAGGGCGTCCTTGGACATCCCCTGTTTGGTCATGGCATCAATCACCTCTAACTGCAGATCCCACCGCCGGGGCGGCCGGATGGTTCCCGCCGCTTCCCAGGCCTTGACGAGCGCCTGCGTCACCGCACCCCGGTCAAGTCGCCCCAACGCGGCCATATCCAAGTACCCTTTCACGCTTGAATCTGCGGTATTAAGCCCGTTCGTCTGCGTCAGATTTCCGAGAATGCCCGTGGCTTCATCCACGCGGCCAGTTCGCGCCAGCACGAGTGCCAGACTCGCCGCGACATCACCCCCAAGACGGGAGTGGTCGCTGAATTTTGCGGCGTTCTTGACCACTACTTGCTCCTTACCCAATAGGGCTTGAACCCGTATGATGGCCGAACCAATGTACTCACGCTGCCAATCCTTCGCCACAAATCCACTGGCTTCCAGCGCCGGAAGCAATGCCTCGGCCTTCTCAGACTCGTTATGCGCGACAAGCCACTCCGCGATGGCGGCGAGTACCATTCCCCGGCTGTAATCCTCGATCTGCAACGCACACGCCTGGGCCATTTCGACATTACCTTCGGCTAGATAGGCAAGAGCCACCGCTTTCTGGGCCAGACAGCGGTCACTCAGGTCTATCTCATCATTGGTGATCGCACACGCGAAAACCCAGCCATATCCGAGGGGTCCGGCCTGTCCTGCGTTTCTTGAAGTTGGAAGAGACGGCTCAGACGGCTTGCATCCTCCGGCTAATGCCAGCATAAGGCCGCTTGTGATCGCCAGTGTTGTGAAGATGTTGGTTTGTGCCCAAAATCTGTTTGTCATGAGATGTGTTCCTTTGATTAAAGGCGTGATTATAGGTTCCGATTGTTAGCCTGATATTAAACCCGTGTGTGTTTTGGGTTTGCATTCTTTATATCACGACGCCCTCCCACCCTTTTGTAGACAAAAAAACTGGCAGCAGGGTCACCCCTGCTGCCAGCCTCCTTCATATACTATGCAAAGGGATTACCGCGTGTAGGTCACGGCCGCGACAGACAGGCTGTCCAACTGGAGAGCGCCATCTTTGACCAGATCCACACCGAAGTACACCGTGTAGCTGCCTGTGGGCAGGTACGTCATCGACATCGGGGTCACACCCAGGTCGATCAAGGCCCCCTGATAGGTGGGATTGAGACCTAACACCCACTTGTTGTTGGCCAAGTTGTAGTGGTAGTAGGTGGTTCCCTTGGCTGCAATCAGCCAGAAGTCCGCCTGCGTCCCCAGATAAGAGTCGTTGGCCAGCGAGATGTTCACCTTGCCGGTGGAACCCGAGCCGGTCTTGGTGATCTTAGGCACGATACCGGTTTCGTCGCCGGTAGGCACGCCGTTGGTCACAAAACCACCCAAGCGCCACGCCGTGCTCCACGGACCCGCCCAGTTCTTCGTGCCCATTGCGCCAAGGAAGTTCACAGGGGTGAAGAATCCGTCGGCCGGAGGCATGATACCCTTGGTCATAAGGTTGGTGGTGACGCGGGGGTCAATCAACTTGACGTTGGTGTAGGGGTGAGCACCCGAACGGAACGTCGGCTGGAATGTGGCCGCGACAGCGTCCCGCTCGTAGTACTGGATCGGAAGAGCTGCTTCAACCGTATTGCCGCCTGCGTTGCCCGCCGCGACGATGTCATAACCCGTATTGTCCGGGTAGAAACCGAAGTGTTCATGGGTTGAGAAACGACCATTGTCCGACCCGCACAGCAGTTTGCCGGCAGTGGTGTCGAACCCGGCATTCATACCGATGGAATGAGGGATGCCCATGTTCCAGAACGCAATCTTCTTGAATTCCATCTTCTTGGACCCGGCGATGGCATCGGGATAGCCGATGTAGTTGATATTGGCCGGCTTGTAGGTCAGAGCCACGCCCTGCTTGTTCGTGCCGCTGGTGAAGTAGCTGTCCTGGGCATAGTCCTGGAACAGTTTCATCGCCGAGCAGTTTGCGCCAAGAGGCCAGGAGTTGGTGTTACCCTCGATCAGGGTGCAACCGCCACCGAAATCCAGAACAAGGCCGTTGTACAACCGTCCACCCGCGTTGTCGCGCAGGTTGAAGGCGGTGTTCGCCTGGTCCATGGAGTTCGAGCCCATGCCGACGAGCGTGAAGTTGAACATCGTGCCACAGGACTGGGGATCGTCATTGAACCCCGTGCTGTCGCCCGCACCGTCCCACTCCAACCCTTTGTCGCCGGAGTCAGGAGCCTGGGGGGCAGGGCCCACCAAGGTGTTGTAACCCTGAACCACCATCGCGAACTGGATCTTGCCGCGCCAGCCGGTGTCGGTGTCAATCCCGTCGTCATTACCACCCCAGGCAATCAAGTGCTTCATGCCGACTGTGCCGCCGAAGAACTCGATATTGTCGTCCTTGGTGTTGTAGACGTCGAGATGATCCAACGTTGTACCACGGCCCACGCCGCAGCAGGTAATACCGTTGATTTCCTTCGACGACCCGAGGATGTAACCACCATAACGAACCGAGACGTAGTTTAAGACGCCGCTGTTGTCGAGGTCGTTGTTACCGCCGTAGTTGATGTCGCTCGTGCTGCTCAGACCTTCGATCGCTGTGGCGACCGTACCGTCCGGCGTGTAGACGCCAACACTGTCCATCCCGTCCCAGGCAATGTAGGACTTGCCCGCGAGAATCAAGCCACCCCACTGCCCGGTGAGTTGGTTGTTCAGCGCGCCATAGTCATTACCATTGACAACGCTTCCGGGATTTGACCCGACATTGTTGTCATACTGGTCCGTGAACACGATCGGGTTCGCCGCCGTGCCCTGGGCATTGATCTTCGAACCGCGCGCGATGAGCAACGTTCCCGGTTGCTGTGGCACGGGGCCGATCGGCAATCCGCGGACAACCGTCCCAGGTTGGATGGTCAAGGTCGCCCCGTTCTTGACGAAGATCAGGCGATCCAATTTGTACACGTTATTGCTCGACCACGTTGTATTCGCAGTAATATCGGCCGACACTGTGACGTCGGCGGCCCCGGCCTGCTGCATGCCGAGCGATAACGCCGCAGCGGACATCAGTCCTAATATTTTAGTTTTTTGATTCTTCTTCATTCTTTTTATTCCTGTTTGTTTCTTTAGTCTTAACTTTTCCGTTTATGATCTTGCTCAAGTTAAATGCTATCTTACTGGTTATCGACTCACGCCTTCTTCCGTATTCCATCCCCGTCTTTTCTCGTGTTCACCTCCTTCTCTGTTCTTTCTTGCCGCGCCTTGTTGCCGACCATGCCGACCGACTTCGCGCACCTCCTAAGCCTTTGAAAACATCAGCATCATGAAAAATGAGCGTTTGGAGTGAATTAGAGCTTCCGTTTTTTTCAATTAGTCTTACGGAGACACCGAAAGGGTGGAAAACGTGTTTTAAGGAGGTGTGGAGGCGCGATCAGCGGGCCATCGACAGGGTCACAGCAGGACTCAGCCGTCCCTGAAGCGGTATCCCACTCCACGCACGGCCTCAATGTAATCTGCGGCGGAGCCGAGCTTCTTGCGTAAGCCGACCATCTGGACATCCACCGCCCGCTCAGTCACGGCAATATCCTCACCGCGCACAGCATCCAGGATCTGTTGCCGGTTCATGACACGGCCTGAACGGCTGGCAAGAAAGTGAAGCAGGTGGAACTCTGTCACCGTGAGCCCCACAATGGGTTTTCCCTTGATCTTCACCTGAAAACGGCTGGGATTGATCTCCACGTCACCGACCCGCAGGCCATGCTTCTGGTCATAAGCTTTGATCGGCTGACGGCGCAGCGCAACACGGATGCGGGAAATGAGCACTTTGATGCTGAAGGGCTTGTTCACATAATCGTCCGCCCCGAGTTCCAGCCCCACAATGATGTCCGATTCCTCGCCTTTGGCTGTGACCATGATGATCGGGATGTCGGCGGTTGAGGGATCTGCTTTGAGTTTCTGGCACACTTCAAGCCCGTTCATACCCGGCAGCATGAGATCCAGGAGAATGAGATCCGGCCTCTTCTGGGTCACCGCCTTGAGGGTATCCTCGCCGCGCGAAACTGCGGCCACGCTGAAGCCCTCCCGCGTCAGATTGTAGCGCTCCAACTCAAGGATATCATCCTCGTCTTCAACAATCAGTATATGTTTCTGAGCAACAGCCATAGAATAGTCGTCCCTGCGAACGGGAACAGCGCCCGGGATATAATCTGGGTCAGACTATGCCGCAGAATGATTAGTCTCGAATTAGTCTGCGGTCAGAACTTTGTAAGGGCGCTCATACTCGCCCGCCATGTCGTTCTGTCCTACTCCGTCTGGGCGAGGACGCCTTCCTTGACGAGTTGATCATCCATTTCTGGCGTGAGGGCCATGGGCAAGGGCGGGCCCTTGGCGCCACGGGCGCGAAGCAGTTCCATTTGAGAACTCATAACGAGCTTCTTAAAACTGTCGGCGGCAGGCTCCGCCTCCCCGCTCATAGCCGCTAAGGTCATGGTTCCGGACTCATCGGGGCTTGGCGGTGGAGAAGACGTTGCGCTCTCAAAACCGAATGGATTGCGGACACCCGTAGGGGTCTTCATCGCCCCCGCCTTCATCGTCAACCACACTTCCTTCTCCCCCATCGCGAGTAACGCCTTCTCCTCCACATAATCGGCCTCCTTCAGTTCCAGGCCATCTTCTTTATCACCCTCGCCAAGGAAGTAACTTTTTCGGGTCTCATGGTCCACAAGCCCAACCTGGACTTTGCCGGTGTCATGGCTTCGGGTAATCGCGCACAGCGTAAGGGTCTTGGAGAAACTTTCAGCCGGAATGTCCGCGGCCTCGGCCCGGGCCGCAGTGGCGACAGAGGGCGCCTCGTTTCCAAATGGCATCCGGGTCAGGATGATGGAATAGCGAGAGAAGGAAGGGGAAGGTATTAATGATGGCCTATTCGTGAGTGGAGAGGGCTGCGCGATTGGGGATGGGATAGAGAAGCGAGGATGGGCCGCGTGGACAGGAAGGAGGCAGAGAGTCAGGAGAAGGACTCCCGCCGACATGATAGGGTTATGGGAACCGGCCATAGATCAGCGGACTATGCCGCAGAAAGATTAGTCCTGAGTTAGCGAGCCGTCAGATGTTCGCAAGGCAGGGGACACGGGTGGCACGCCATCCTGCCTGAGGCCGAAATGAATTCTGGCCGTTGTGACTGTACTGAGGCCCATGCGAATGGCAACAAAGAGGGCGACGGCTTCAATTAATAGAATCGCGCCAGGAGTCCATAGCAACGCCAGGCCGCGAGCCACATCGGGAGTAAGCGCCAGCGTGCCGGACCACAGAAGGCCAAGCGCCACCGTATAGGCCGCTCCCGCAAGGGCCATGCCCTGGTAGGCAGTAATCCGCCCCGCCCCCCGGTAATCCGCCCGCAGGAATTCCGACACAAACCTCCACACCTGCGTAGCGACAACCGGCATCACATAGGCTAGAACCGGATGCCCGCCCAGGAATACCGCCATGCCGACGAGCCCGGCCATGCTGGAGATGATGGCGGTCAGGGCCTGCACAGGAATCAGGCGTTTGCCTTCATACCTGTGTTCGTAAGAGGATTTTTTTAAGCGTCCCTCAAAGACAAAAGCCCCGTGAGTGAATAATTTTGAAAGCCAGGCTGGACAGTCCGCCAGCGGTCGCCCGTAACAACAGCCGAAACTGATGCAGGCTAACCGCCCGATGCCTTCACCCAACGCATAGGCACACGCTATGGCACCCATCACAGACACCGTCGCCATCGCCCCTTCCTCCGCTGACAGAGTCAGGCGGGAAATACCCCAGACCAACCAGGGGCCCGCCACCATCCCGACGAATGAGGCCCCTCCAATGGTGAACCCGTGCCAATGTCCCTCCACCATGCGATTGACAATTTTGGAAGCAGGAACCGTGACCGCCAGGAGAACAAAGACACACCACGCCACATAGGGCAGCGGCATTCGCATGGTTCCCAGCAGAAACACCGTCACCGCCACCGCCACCGCCAATCCTAGACCATTGAATAGACCATAGTAAGTCAGGTTCGTACCGCGCCATGTGCCATCAGGCTCCTTCTGGCGCGGCCATACCGCCAGAATTTGCCACGGCTCGCCGGGCAGGACGCGAAACGCCCAGAAAAACAATACCCCGAGGCAGAGCGTCATGATTCCCACGACGATGGCGGCGCTCATGCCTGGCCTCCCGGAACGACGCGGGCAATGGTTGACCTGACTGCCACATCGGTTTCCACCACGGCGCCTCCTTCTCCATCGCTGTAACAACTCCTCACATCGGTACGCCGGAGGTTTGCCACAAGATCCTCGCTAAACCGGATGCGCCCCGGTTGAAACACCAGCACAACCGTGGAACTGCCGGGGCGGAACAGACTCTTTGGGCATCCTCGCAAGAGGTGCAATCCTTTATACACTGCCAAGGGGGCATCGTATCGCTCCTGACAGTAATACTGCACAATCTCGCCAATCATCAGCGCCACCACCTCGACCATCGCCACCAGCCCGGCTTGTGTTCCGCCCGGCACATCGGTGTCAATGATCGTAACCGTCCGCCGGTTCTTGGAATAGGGCGTGGCCTGGGCAATGACGACAGCGGGGTGGCAGGACTGGAAGACCCCGTCCACTTCGTAGATATCCCTCACCACCCCGGTCACGGGCGCATGGTTGCGATGGTACTTGTCGGGCGTCAGTCGTAACACGGCATAATCCCCGCCGCGGAACGATTCCTGCCAGCCGAGTTTATCATCGCCCAACAATTCCTCGAAGCGGAAGAATTTTTCTTTGAGCAACAAACCGGAAACCTTTTGGAACGAACCCACCAAGAGACGGGCATCCGAAGGGGATACGATCGCCCCGGGATCGGGATCCATGGGCCTGCACTCCCAATAGCGAATCTTGCGCTCAAAGACCTTGCGCGCCGTATCGAGAGTCTCCAACGGGTCGGCACATTCCGAAAAGTCCACTCCACACGCCGATGCCAGCCGCCAACGCATACGGGCGGGATCGCGGGGACGGACATCGAACTGCAATATCCCCAGCAGGTTGGTCAGCCGGGATGAGGTCAGCGCCCGGTACAACCACCCTGACTCCTCACGGATCCGTGAATACAAAAAAGAGACAACCGGGTCGCCAAAAAACGTCTCGCCGACGGCGCACGCACTCCGCCGTTCCACATACTGGTGTGCCATCATGGTTTGCCTCCGTTCTCTTCACAGTGGTGGCGGATGACCAGCAGTACGAGGCTGATGAGCTTGACCAGAACGGACTGGGAGACTTTCCCTTCCAGCACCGTGCCCCGTACCGCCTCCAGGAAGGAAGTCGGATCCTCCCCGTTTAGCGCCGACAATAGGGCCTTCGCCTCCTCCCCACCGCCAGACGAGCGGCTTGCGAGTTCCTTCAGGTCGCGGGCGAACAAATCAAGCGCTTCAGCCACAAAATTCTTCAGCAGGGTGTCCCGGTAGTAGCGTTCCGCCGCCTCGTTGAATGTCCCTGCGGACGCTTTCAGCGGTGATGAGGTTCCCGCCTCGTCCAGAATTCCCGTGAGGAGGGCGTCCAGCGCCGATCCTTTTCCGGCCGGCTCGATTCTCCGCTTCAGGTCGCTCACGGTCTCACCGAGCCCGAGGGATTCGATCAGCCCCGCACCGTCATGTTCCAGGGTTGCCACTAGTGCCCGGCGGTATTCGTCGTTATAAACGCGGGTGCGCCCCGAATACCGGTGACTATCACGGGTTCGTGCCGCTCGTCCCAGGATATGCTGGAGAAACCGGTTCGAGGTCTGAGTTCTGACAAAAAACGTCGGGATACCGATGGCCGTCCCGAAAAAGACCTGGCGCCGTTCGCTCTCGACTTCAGGCGTGTCCGGGATGTCTACATGGGTCACGGCGCCAGTCAACACATACTGGTAGGCCAACGCGGTAACCAGCCGCTGCATATCGGTGGCCGCAGCCATGTCCCGGGTGATGCTCGCGAACTGGCTGTAGTGGCGCCCCTCAAACCCGCAGAATCCCATCTTGGAGAAAATCCGCTGGCGATACAGGGAGTAGAAAGACATCCGTGGGTCAAACACACCCATCTGGGCCAGATCCCGCTTGAGCCGCTCATCATTGCCTATCGTCCCGTCAAGGGCCGGACTGTGGTCCGTGCTCAGGGGCGAGACAAGGTAGTCAATCAGGCGCTGATCCGGCACCCAGTCGCCGCGTAACCCGAGCACCGTGGCCAGGAAACGATCCAGCGCACGCGGCCCGAAGGGCGTCAGCGTGACCCCCAGGCATTTGAGATCGGCCTTGCCCTGCCAGCGCCGCCACAACATGCGCAAATGGGTGAAGTCGAGTTCGTGCGGCAGAAATCCCAACACTGACTCCGGATGAAAGTCGCGAAAATCCAACCGGTGCGGCGCCGCTGTGTAAGTCCCGACAAAGAGGGGGAGAAAATGTTCAACAATCTTTACAACGAGGTCGCCCGTCCGTTTTTCGTCCTGCGCCGTGAACCCATTGCCCCCGCCGGGGGCCATCAAGGCGGTAAGGCGGCGGCTGCCCAGGGTGATATGCGTGCCGTTGTTGGCCAGGCTCGTGTTGGACACCGTCGGCAGGGTCACCAAATCCCGTGAAAGAATGCCACACTCGCGCAGCTTTGCCATGGTGTTGAGCCGGCTGCGCGAAAGCACCTCGTGGCACAGGATCATATAATGGTACTTGTCCTCCCCGCGATCCCACCCTGACAGGCATGGACTCATGAAGAGGTCGCGATAGAACGAGTCCGCCACCATTTCATTCAACTGCTTCTGGCGCCGGGGGGTGTGCGGCGCGAGGCAGACCAGCGTCTGCTGCCCCCTTGCGCGCAGCTCGAACTTCTCGTTCGCGTACATGGTCAGAAACTGCACCAGCAGAAAACGCCTCAGCGTCTCCTCTGCCAGCGCACGGCCCAATCCCGGCTCGGACGATGAACCCACTGTGTGGAACGACAGCGTCTCGGGAGAGGTGTTGTCGTTGAGGAAATGACGCATCAGCCTCTCGCCTGTGCTGCGAACCACCGGGTGCGGTTCCCGACCGAAGCTGATGGCATCGGCCAGTGCCAGCTTCAGGAGATAACTTACGGGAATGCGAACGCAACGGATCCCGTTGCGTTGAATCTCAAAACGGCCTGCATCTGATCGGCGGACGCCCGGCGCCTGTTTGTCGGCATACAGATCCCCCTCGAACACGGACTGCGCATAAGGCGTCATGAGGTCTGCCGGGAAGTACACCCAACTGTTCTCCCAAGCCGACTCCCGGTTGTCCGCCAGGAAATCCTTAATGTCCCGAACCAGGCTCTTGGAGGCTTCCCCCACGGCGGCGCGCCGCATGAGGTTCTTGAAGTAGCTCGATTCCTCCACCGCACGGGCCAGATCTACCTGTTCGCGAGGACCAGTTACCACCGTCTGCAGTTCGTTCTCGGCGCCTGCCGTCGCATCGCCAATGCCGAATGGCAGCGCCTCAGCCAGGCGGTCACCGCCTTCACCCATCTGCAACAGGCTGCGGAGCCTTGCCAGATCATCGCCGCCTGTCATTGTACCCGTAGCTGATTCCATATGGATGTGAATTATAACATTCAATCGTTAGAGCAATGTTTGACAACCATTAGGATTTCATTGGGGTCTAGTCAGTACTGCCCCGGCATCGCGCCCGGCCCCTAGGGTTGAGCTTAATCCCAGGAATGGGTGCCAATGGTGGCGAGCGTGCACTGCAAACTGCCCAGGAACAAAGCGTACTCTCCTGATAAGGGCACCATGGAGCACTCCAGACTCGTTTCGGCAAGTTGCTGCAGTTTCGGATCATTCGTTTCACGAGAGAGTTCCTTGAACGGCACGCACCACATGGAAAAGCTTTCATTCCGGTCGGTACATCCCGCCCCCGGCTGGATGTCGGCATACAACGCCATGAGTTTCCGAGACAGAACAGGGACTGATATCCGTCCCTTCTTCATCTTGAGATCGAACGTCCGGACGGCGCCATCCACGTTAAAATGAATCTTGTCCGCCACAGGCCGACCGACCGCCGGGGCCCCCTGGTAGGACGCATACAAGGCACGGATCACATCGGCGACTTCCGTGCTCTGCCTAGCCAGGTCGGCCATGCCCTGGAGATTCGTTTCCACCGTGCCGGTCACAAAATCGTGGCGGCGGTAGGTCATAGCGGCGGGCTCGAAGTTATACTCCTCGGTATATTTCATCCGCCGCCCTTTCCCGAAGAACGGCTTGATGAATTCATCGTTTTGCTTCACATACGTAATGAGTTTCAAATCCGGTAGGGTCAGCACGGAGACCGTGCGCTTATATAGACTCATCTCGCCCTCGTCGCCCCGGGGCGTGGCGACAAAAAAATCGATCATGCAGGCGGGGCTCGACGAGTTGGAGACGCTACCGCACCACACCCCCTCGGTGGCGGTCATCGTGGCGCTGGCGACGCGCTTGAGACGAATACTCATCAGAGCGTAGCTCACGTCGTAATTCATGACCGCAGACGGCTTGGACGGGTGAAATCGCCCGGCGACCTCAGAGAAAAAATTTGTGTCGGCACCGGCCAGGGCGGTAGCCGTCATGCCCAGGAAAGACAACAATAATACGCCAGGAAATCGTGTCATCGTTTTGGTTGCCCCGTTATCGGAGTACCCGGGGCGATACCGCACCCACCTACTCGACCACAACCACGCTATTCATCGCGCCGTGCCCGTCCGGAACCTTCTCAGCACAGACCGGATCACCAAGCCATTGGCCATCCACGATGAACTTGTATTCGTGACGTCCCGCCGGAAGCAGAATCGCACTGGCGTACTCGCCGTTTCCCTTCGCCGGGTTCAGGAGCCGGGCCTTGGGATCCCAGTTGTTAAAACTCCCCGCCACACGCACATCGGCTCCTTCTTTCGCCTGAAACCGGAATGTTACCCGCTTACGCCGGGGTAGTTGCGGTTTTACCGTTGCACGCGTCGTCACCGCGCTTTTCACTGCCTTCTTTGCCATGATATGTTGCTCCGTTTGTAAACGATCAAAAACCACATCATAAGCCAACCCTGTTAGGAAACAGCGACCCGCTCGTTAGATGTTCGTCAGCAGGGTGGACGAGAACAGTCAAGCCGAAAGGGCTTGCTTACCACCCCCACACCCCGTCCGTACCAAATCCCATATCTCTTTATGGGTCACAAGGCATTCCACGCACATGAGCTTCGCGAGTTTCGCGTTCTCGTAATGCCCGTACCAACGTGGCGGGATTTCGTTCTTCTTAATATCTACTTCGTCGTTGCATTTTAAACATTTCATATCGTCATTCCTCCTTAACTTGGAAAGACGATAGACACCCTATGTTAGGAAACAACAACGCTCACGTTAGATGCTCGCAAGCCGGCACACCCGGGCTGCGGGGACGGGAAACAGATTCAGGAAGCCTCCCCGTGCTTGCCTGTCACCTGAAAGTTTACATAGAGGTTCATGAAATAGTTCCACAGGCCCACCAGGCTCGCAATGGCGATGCGCGATGCAAAATAATGAATGTGGAAAACCCCCACGAGGACGGACATGCCGACCATGGCAATGGCCGCGCCCACGCATCCGATGACCATGAAAATAACATACCCCGCCCGGATGGACCTGAGAGTGCCTTTGAACACCCAGCGCCGGTCGCCATAATAGTTTACAGAAACGGCCATTGTGAACGCGATTCCCGTCGCGATAATGTAATTCCATTCCAACCAGTCGATACAAACATAAAGAAGAATAAGATCCAGCGCGAAGGTCAAGACCCCGACCACGCCAAATTTAAGAACGCGTTCCACGCTGTTTGGAATCTTCAATTAGGCATCACCCCTGCCAGCAAAGTATTAACTTCACTCATTTGAGAGAGCACCGACCGGGAATATCCCTTGTTTACGCAGCAGGTTCATGACGATTGATACAGCACCTTCAGGCGTCATATCCGGCGTCGACACCCTGAGCGAGGGCGTGGTCGGCGCTTCATAAGGAAAACTGATGCCCGCCACGTTGCGCACCTCGCCTACCTCGGCCCGCTGATAGAACCCAGTGTGGTCGTGAGCCTGGCACCACTCAAGGGGCGCATCCACGTGAACTTCCAGAAACCGGTCGATTCCAATAATTTCAGCCACCTGCCGGCGCACCTTTTCATGAGGGGAAACAAAGGCGCATATAACCACCAACCCGGCATCGTTCAGGAGCCGAGCCATCTCAGCGACGCGGCGGAGATGTTCGGCCATCCCCTCGGACGTGAAATCCAGTTCACGGTTGAGGCCCGACCGCACATTCGAACCATCGAGGACAACGCTGACGGCGCCCAAGTCGAAAAGCTTCCGCTCTAGCGCGCCAGCCAGACTTGATTTTCCCGATCCCACCAGACCGGTCAGCCACAGGGTCGCCGGCTTCTGCCCATAACGCGCCACCCGCTCCCCGGCCTCGATCTGGCGGCCATGCCGGCTCATCGTGTGCGCCCCTACCCCGGGGGTGATGCGGGAAACAAGCTGTTCCGCTGGTTCGCGATCAATGATCATCCCGGCTGCCGCAGTGGCGTTGGTCACGGGGTCAATCAGGATAAATGAGCCGGTTCCCCGGTTCTTCTCGTAGGAATCACTGAACAGGGGTTGATTGGCGGTGAAGACAACCCGGCCAATGTCATTCAAGGCGAGTCCCGTCATGGCCTCTCTGGCCAGGGTGTTCACATTCACCTTGTAACGGATTTCGTCCACCCGGCACCGGGTCAGGCGGGTGGTGTGCTTGATGAAATAGCTGGCATTCAGATCCATTGGGGCATCCCCCATCCACACCACCATGCCTTCAAAACGCCGGTCCATTTTGGGAAGGTTATGCGGACGGACCAGCATTTCCCCGCGGCTGATATCACGCTCGTCTTCCAGGGTGACCGTTACCGACATGGGCGAACAGGCCTCTTCCACGTCGCCATCAAAGGTGACAATCGATTTGACCCGGCTGACTTTCATCGAAGGGAGCGCCAACACCTCATCCCCCCGACGGATGACACCGGAGGTGACAACTCCGGCATAGCCGCGGAAGCCCATATCCGGGCGCACCACATATTGGATGGGGAACCGCAGATCCACGAGATTATGGTCGCTGCCGATGTAGACGTTCTCCAGGATTTCCATCAGGCTTTCGCCCCGGTACCAGGTCATGTTTCCACTGCGATGGACGACGTTATCGCCCTTGAGGGCACTCAGCGGAATGAAACGCAGATCCTTGATGCCCAGCTTCGAGGCAAACTCAGCGAACTCGTCGCGAATCGCCTGAAAGACGTCTTCCCGATAGTCCACGGCATCCATTTTGTTCACGGCCACAATCATGTGCGGCACCCCCAGCAGGGAGGCGATAAACGCATGGCGCCGCGTCTGGGGAAGGATGCCATGACGCGCATCCACCAGCACAACCGAAAGATTGGCGGTCGAGGCGCCGGTCGCCATATTCCGGGTGTATTGCTCGTGTCCGGGCGTGTCGGCGATGATGAATTTCCGGCGCGGTGTCGAAAAATAGCGGTAGGCGACGTCAATGGTGATCCCCTGCTCGCGTTCTGCCTTAAGACCGTCAGTGAGCAAGGCAAGGTCGATCTGTTCCTCCGACATTTTTTCACGAGACGCCTTTTTGATCGACGCCAGCGTATCCTCGTAGACATTCTTTGAGTCGTGCAGTAAACGGCCGATCAGGGTTGACTTGCCGTCGTCAATGCTGCCCGCCGTCGAAAACCGAAGCAGATCCTTCTTCTCATTCTCCGCCAGAAATGCCTCAATCGCATTCATTCTAGAAATACCCTTCCCGTTTCTTCATTTCCATCGAGCCCTCGGCGTCATGATCAATCACGCGGGTCGAACGTTCGGAGATGCGTACGACCATCATTTCCTCGATGATTTCCGCCACCGTTGACGCCGATGACCGGATGGCCCCGGTACAGGGATAACAGCCCAGGGTGCGGAATCGACTCAGCACTTTGCAGGGGTGTTCGCCCGGTTTGAGCGGCGTGGTTTCCTGGAACGGAATCAACTGCTCATCCCTCACAATCATGTCGCGCTCCTGCGCAAAGTACATGGGCACCACCGGAATCTTTTCCATGTAGATATATTGCCAGACATCCAACTCGGTCCAGTTGGAGATGGGGAATACTCGGATGGATTCGCCTGTGTTGACCCGGGTATTATAGAGGCTCCACAGTTCCGGACGCTGGTTTTTGGGATCCCACTGCCCGAGCTCGTCCCGAAAGGAGAACACCCGCTCCTTGGCCCGCGATTTCTCCTCCTCGCGGCGGGCGCCCCCGAAAGCGGCGTCAAACTTATGTTTGCGTATGGCTTCCACCAGAGCCTGCGTCTTAAGTATCGCACAGCACTTCTGGGTTCCGAGGGCAAAGGGATTCACCGACAGGTCGGCTGATTTTTCATGCTGATGCACAATAAGATCCGCCTTGATCTCCTTCACAAACCGGTCACGGAACTCAATCATCTCCCCGAATTTGAAACCTGTATCCACATGCATCAGTGGAAAGGGAATCCGTCCGGGGTAAAAGGCCTTCTGGGCCAGCCGCACCATGACCGATGAGTCTTTCCCGACCGAGTAAAGCATGACCGGCCGCTCGAATTCTGCGGCCACCTCGCGCATGATATGAATGCTCTCGGCTTCCAGTTGCTTCAAATGGGTCAGGGAATGGATTGTCATGACTGCAATCTCCCCAGAACCAGGGCAACAGATTCCTCCACACTCATGGCGGTGGTGTCGATAACCAGATCCGGATTCTCCGGAACTTCATACGGATCACTGACTCCGGTGAAGTTGGAGATCTCGCCCCGGCGCGCCTTGCCGTAGAGACCTTTCACATCGCGCCGCTCGCATTCGGCGAGGGGGGTGGAAAGATAGACCTCAATAAAATTGCGGCATTGCCACCGCGCCGCCTGGCGGGCCTCTGCATAAGGCGACACGAAACTCGCCAGCACCACCACACCGTGTTTCTCAAGGAGACCCGCCATGAAGCCCATGCGGCGGATATGCGCGTTGCGCTCCTCAAGGGAGAACCCGATGCTCGGAAAGACCGCGCGAACCCGGTCGCCATCCAGAATCTCGGTGTCCACGCCACGCATCTTCAGGGCGTGCTCCACCTTCTCAGCAAGGGTACTCTTGCCGGACCCTGATAATCCGGTGAACCACACGACTGCAGGTTGAATCTTACTACTCACCATGGCCTGGCCTCCTAACTGATCGTTCCCTTGATATAATCCTTCGTCAATTCCTCGCGGGGATTCTCAAACAGTTCGGCCGCCGGCCCGTGCTCGATGAGTTCACCCAGATACATGAAAAGCACATAGTCGGCCAGGCGACGGGCCTGCCGAAGAATATGGGTCACCATCACCAGCGTGTAGTCAGCCCGTAACTCTCGGAATTGTTGTTCAATGTGACGGCTTGAAATCGGGTCCAGCGCCGAGGTGGGCTCGTCCGCCAGGATAATCTCGGGTTCCACAGCGAGGCCCCGCGCCAGGCAGAGCCGTTGCTGTTGACCGATCGACAGCTTTGCAGCGGGCTCGCGAAGACGATCCTTGACCTCATCCCACATGTTGGCCATCCGGAGGTATTTTTCCACGGTGCAATCCAGGTCGGAATGGCGGCTGATCCCATGGATGCGCGGCCCGTAGGCCACATTGTCATAGATCGACATAGGCAGGAGAAACGGCCGCTGAGAAAGCAGTCCCATCTTGCGGCGTAGACGCGGCACATCCGCATTGGCCGCAAAAATATTCTCACCGTCGACCAGCACCCCGCCTGTGACCCGCACATCATCCATGGTGTCGAGCATGCGGTTGAACGAACGCAACAAGGTAGACTTACCGCACCCCGAGGGGCCGATGACTGCCGTGATCTGGCAATTGGGGATACTAACGTGGATATTTTTCAAAGCATGGATCGTGCCGTAATGCACATTCAGGTCTTTCACTTCAATAGGGGTATTGGCTGTCATGGTATGTCCTTCATCGAATTACAAACCGTCCCGCCCGATGGCTGACCAGACGCGCCAGAGCGCTGGCCGTCAGCACGATGGCCGTTAATATCAGCGCCGCAGCATAGCCCCGTTGCTGAACCTCCGGGAACGGGGTACCCAACTGGAAGAATATGGCCAGCGGCAGGGTCGCAGCAGGATCCGCAAGTGACATCGGAATCCGGTCCGAAAATCCCGCCGTGAAAAGAACAGAGGCGGCATCCCCGATCCCCCGCCCGAAGGCGATCAGCGCCGCGCTGGCAAGTCCGGGAAGCGCCTGCCGGAGGATTACCTTCCAGGCGCCCTCCCACCGGGTGGCACCCAGGGCATCGGAGGCTTCCAGCATCTCGTGCGGAACCATGTGAATCACTTCATCCATGGCCCGGATCATGATGGGGAGGATCATCAAAGCCACGGTGATAATCCCCCCCAGGAGGGAAGCGCGGAGTCCGAGCCAAAGCATAAACGCAAACCCGAAGGCGCCATAGACAATGGAGGGCACACCCCACAGCACATCCAACGAGCCCCTGACGCAACCCGCCAGTCGGGAATGGGTCTTGAAATAGACATTCAGGCTCAACGCCACTGGCAAAGCCAGGCCGAGCGACAGCAGGGTTGCGCCACCGGCCACCGAAAGTGACCCGACGATGGCATTGAGAATGCCGCCGCCCTTTCCGAGATAGTAACCGCCGGACGGAGTCTGCGAGATCATTTCCCAACTCAACGCCGGGAGGCCGCGCCATAACACGGTTCCGAGAATCAAAACGACCATCCCGGCCACCACCACGGCGGCTCCGATCATCAGGATTTTGGCGGCAATTTCTTCAATCTGCTTTCTCATGGGTTCATCCTGAAATGCGCAACTCCATACGGGCAAAAACCCAGCGCGACAATAAATTGAAACCCAGTACCACCACGAAAAGCATGAGCGCCGCCAGCATCAGGGCGGAGTCATACTGCGGGATCGACATCATCTCGCCGTAGTTGTTGGCAATGAGCGCGGGTAGCGGGTAGGCGGGATCGAATGCGGATTTCGGAGTCACGGCGACGTTCCCCGCCACCATGAGAACGGCCATCGTCTCGCCAAAGGCCCGCGACACGCCTAAAACATTGGCGGCCAACAGGCCCGGCGCCGCACGCCGCAATACTACATGCTTCACCGTTTCCCACCGATTCGCGCCCAGTGACAGGGAGGCCTCGCGCAACCCCTGGGGAACGGACTTCAACACATCCAGGCCCACATGAATGACGACAGGCAAAATCATGATGGCCAGCACCACCCCGGCGGAAAGAACGCAATACCCGGATGAATATCGGCCGAATACCGGCGCTAGATGATCTTTCACCAGGGGAACGACCACCAGCACTCCCCACACCCCGTAAACCACCGAGGGAATGCCCGCCAGGAGATCGATCAGGGGCGACATCAACGCCCGGATCCGGCGTCCGGCATATTCGGACAGATAGATGGACGTTAACAACGAAACCGGCGCGGCCAGCAGCACCGCTACTCCGGTAATGCATAAGGAACCCAGAATGAAGGCCAGAAATCCGAACTGCCCTCCATGGGGTTTCCAGACGCTGGAAAGAAACAGGCCTGCCAGTGAATGTGAGCTAAGAATGGGCCAGGATTTCCACAGCAGGCCCATCGCCATAAGCAGTAGGAGTAAAATGCACATCGCCACCGTCGCAACCATGCCTCGGCGGCCCCAGCAATCCAGTCCCTGTCGTATGGAATCACGATCCATGGCCTATTTCAGCTTTGCCTTCTGGCTGTTGAGGATTTCAGCGGGCAGGGCGATATAGCCGGCTTCGGATACAAACGCTTGCCCCTCCGCAAGCACCCACTTGATAAAATCGGCAACAGGTCCGGACGGGGGGGGCCCATGATGCACCAGATTCAGATCACGGGCTGGCGGGGAGGGATAACGCCCCGTAGCAATTGCCTGCATGACCGCCTTGTGGGTCCCATAGAAATCCTCCCCGGGATCCACGGCGCCGTTCCCATTGCTGTCGATGGGGATGACGCATATACCCGGAAGGGGTTGACCGCTCTTGATGTCATAGGCGAAAATCAGATTATTGAACCCGATGCCTGACACGTCTTTGCGCACGGCTTCGGCCACGCCGGGATCCCCGTAAACGGCGGTTCCCTTCAAGTCTTCCTGCTTGGCGCCAAGATACTTGGCCCAGGTTTCCGCTGCGCCGCAGGCGTCTGATCGAGTATAAACATGAAGCGGAGTTGGTGTGCCGCCCGCAAAACTCCAATCCTGAACATTTCCCTTCACAAAGATGGCGGTAAATTCCTCTTTCTTGAGACCCCGTTTGGCGAGGATGCCGCCGTTCGGGTTTGAGGCATTCATGACGGGAATCACGGCATCCTTGACCACCGCCACCCACCATGCCCCCTTACCCGCTTCGGAGGGATTGATATCCCGTGAAACCATGCCGATATCGGCGGCGCCTGATAAGGCATCCGTCATCCCTTTTCCGGCTCCGCCTGCAGAAATATCGATCTGAATCCCGGGATGTGACTTCCTATATTCTTCCGCCCATTTCACCATCATCGGGTAAAGCGCCCAGGCACCCGAAACCGTGATCCGGGCCTCCGGCGCAGTCTGCCGCTTACCGCAGCCTGCGCCCAGAAGCGAAACCACGGCAAGTAATACCGACATCCCATTATAAAACTGCCTGTTCTTCATAATACGAGCCCTTTCATTGTTGTTGGAGACGCATGAGTCGCATGAACACGGACGCCGTTTCGTCCTTAATGGCCATCCCGTCGGCTTCACTGAACGAAGGCGCGTAGTACCGAGGGAACCGAATTCGTTCCGCGAAAGAGTCCGCGCCTCGCGCGGCATCTGTAAACTCACCATGCTCCGCGATCTTCCTGAGTTCAGCGGCCGGCCGCTCGCACAGTTCCTCAAACCGAACCAGTCGTACAGCCTTCCGAAAGAGCGGATCCGATTCCATGCGCCCCGCAAGGAAACCATGGATGGAGGCCCAGTATCGGGCCCAACCACGCACCTCTTCGCCGGCGGCCCACAACGCTTCAATCTCCCGGGCCAGGACCGTGTCCCCCACATTGATCGCCCGCCTGTCCGGCCCGAATTCGAAGTGCCCAACGCGGCGCAGATACTCAAGCGCACGCGGATTGCCTCGAAGATTTTCGCCGAAGATGCGGTGCTGCTTGATGAGTGAAGCCACGTGCCCCGCAGGTTCCCGCACCGGCACCACAAACCGTGCGTCCGGAAACAGACGCAGGAGATACTCGAGCCGCGTGACGTTGTAATTGCCCTTCGACACATAGCGGCGACCCTGGCGCACGAACAGGATCTTGCGCAAGTGGTCTTGGAAAAACGCTTCAAATCCCGGGTTCACCGTGGCCGCATTCAGCACCTGGCTGACCGCCGAGTCGTGGGCCAGCGGAAAGAAACTCATCCAGAGGGGCTCTTCCATCGCCTCCGGGCTTTCGGGCGTGATCACAATGCCGTCGCGATGGCTCCTTTCGACGGGCTCCATGCGTTTCCGGGGAGTGAGGTTCAGGAACTCGTTCCACCAGATAGGCATATGCACCAGCGGGAAATCACGGTATCGATGGGTGGCCACCCCGTCTAGCATCGCCATGAACTCCAGCAGGATCGTGGTTCCCGACCTTGCCAACCCCGCAATGAACACCGGCTTCTGAACCGGGCAGGACTGTAATTCATCGGCAAACCACCGGCTCTCATGGTTCCCCAGCCGAACAGCACGCCCCGGCGACTTCCAGACCCATTGGCTCAATCGGTTTGTCAACCAGTCAACCTGAAAGTCCGAACTCTCTTGTGTTGTTTTGTCCATGAACCTTACTCCAGCAGACCCCGCCTACACAATGCGCCACACCTTCTTGATCGTCAGTGATGCCGCCAGCATGACGACACTGAACGGCACATACCATGCCCTGAACCAGGACGGGCCGAATGACAGGGTGTCCCGCGCCGGTGTGCCGTAGACGGCGTTCATCCATAGGAATATGGCGATCACGGGAATTGAAGACACAAGAGCGGGCCCCAAACACAAACCCATATGCCGGAGTGCCGCGAGTAACGATGCCCTGATGAGCGGGGGCAACCCGTCCCCTGGACCATCGTAGCGGGAAAGCGTCAGGCGCGTCCGGTTGGCGTCATCTTTGGCCGCCGCCAGCCGCTTCTGCGGGGAAAGCCACCGGTAGAGTGCCATGGAGATGATGCTGCACAGCACGGCCCACACCGCGATTTTAGCCAAGTCAGGCAGGAATCCCAGCAAACGCGTGTCAATCAGGTCAAGAAGAGGGGCTGTCATGTGTGTGATCCATCTCAGGAGCCTTTTCTCCACCTGAAGCGCCCCGTCCCCTGCGCTTAAGCAGTCTGCGAATCGGCCACGAAAGGACAGCCCACAAAGCCACCAACAGGGTGAGGCAAAGCCCGATAAACGATCCGACCAGCGTCAGTCCCGCACCGGGTCCGACATAAGCCATGGCCGAAGGCACAATGCCAAAGAGACTTACAATGGCTAACAAAAATACGGTCATGCGTGTATTCACGGTGAGCCTTTCGTTTGAGTTTGTTTTGAAGCAAGAGTGTCGCGGAACGACGGATCGAGGCTTTCCGGCGCGATGCGCTCGCCGGTGCTGATGACCGGGATGAGCTCCCCTTTCTTTCCACCCCTGACGGGATTGATGAATTCCCAGACCACGTCACCTTGGGTCGTCACTTCGAGGAGTCTTCCTGAATCCGATTCCGTGATGAGCGTGTTCCCATTGGGCAGCCGCTGGGCGTTCGACCGCTTCTCGCTGCTCAGGGGGTTGGCATCCGTACCATGGTAAGACCACACCACGCCGCCGGTCAGGGGATCAAACTCGATGACACGCGAAATCCCCCCATCCTCCATGTTGCCATAGTTATCGAAGAGCATGACGTGGCCGTTATCCAGAAAGTCCGGATCATGCTGATACCTCCATGAACCAATCAGCGCGTTCACGACCGAACGCTTACTGAGATCAACAAGCACCACGGCGCTGAATTCACGGATCGAAACAAATACCTGCCCCTCATGCGCAAAGGGGAAATTCCGCACGATCTGTTTGTCAACCACGCGAACCGCGTTGCAATGGAGATATTCCCCGTAGGGGGTTTTCGGCGCCGCTTCCAGAGCCCGCCTGTAACGCGAATTGGCGAGGGCTTCGAACATCGAGACCTGCTGCTCCTTTTTGCCGTCCGGCGACAGCACCACGACAAAATCTTCCAGGCAGGGATAGCTCAGCGGCAGGTTAGTTAGGGGTTCCTCACGGATGGCATGCGTCAACCCGTAGACGCGTCCGTCGTCGCCGATGCTGAAGTCGTGATGCGCACAGCCCAGGTACTTCCAGATGAGGCGGGAATCGCGGTCTATCTTGATGATTCCCTGGCCCCAGGGTGTGCCCCCATTTCCTTCCACAACGGCCATAAGATCGCCATTCGGAAAGACCTTCGCCTTGAACCAGAAGACCTGGTGGGGAGGGCGGGGATATTTCACCTCGCCGGACGAATCCCATATTTGGTCATAGGGCAGTTTCCATTCATGGACAACCTTCCCGCCCATATCCATCAGCACCGCTGCCTGACTGTGTCCGGACGTATACAAGGTGTAGCCCTCAAACGTCCTGGCCGGGTCATGAATCGTGACACCACTACGCGAAAACCGGTTTGTCGACCAGAGGTCGTCGCTATATCGCATGTGCCAATAGTGCAAGCTAGCCCTTGCCGCTTTGGCCCCCTCATAGGCGTTGCGAAGCAAATACCCAGGGAAAAACCCATGCTGGACGGATATCCCCCCCCATACCAGGCAAAAGAAACACAAGCCGAGGCACGCACTGGCAGTATGCCATTTGGAGAACCGTTTCTCTTCTGTTTCGTTGTTGTTTGTCTGGCTCATAAATTTCAATTTCGCACAGTGTCAACGCCTTGAACAAATGGAATTGACTATGAATCCGAAATGTTAGTCAGGGATTAGGGAGTGGTTACACCTTTGCGTGGCGCTTTTGCGCAAGGGCTTCGCTTAAAGAGAACCCGGAGACAACACTCGTTGTCTCCGGGTTCAGAACCACTAACCAACATCATTCCTGCTTACGGCGTCACAATGACCTGGACGCTGTCGTAGATCAGCTTGTCTGGCTGCAGGATCCCGTCCATCCTGGAGTCCACGCCGAAGTAGAACAGGTTCGTCCCCACCGGCAGCGTCGTGCTCTCAAGCATCGGCGTCACGCCCATCGAGGCAAACGGCCCCTTGTAGGTGACCTTGATGCCCGTCTTCCAGAGACCTGATGCCGTGTCGTAGTACTGCCAATTGGCATCCGGAGTCTCCTGCAACAGCCACCAGTCCTTGTTCGGCACGCCCGCCCCCTTGTTCACCGTGATCGCCACCTGGACCCGCTCGCCTGCCGCCACCGTCAACGGCGCGTTGAACCCATTGGCCGTGATCACCAGCCTCGGCGCCGCACCAAACTCATAGGCGCCGATATCCACGATCGTCTTGCCATCGCCATTACCGTCCTGCAGGCGGGTCTGGCCGTTCACATCCTTCGCGCCGGTCATCCACGACTGGTTCGTCCCCGCGTCAATACACGGCGAGGTTCCCGCCAGCGCGTAGTTGCCCCACGCCTGACCGATGAACTGCGGAGCCACCGCGATATTCCCCGTGCCCACGGGCAGCGGCTTGGCGCAGTTCCGAAGGAACGTGCCAGCGCTGCGGAAGTACTCAGCCGACGTCGGCGCCGTGTTGCTCCATATGATCGTGTTGCGCACGACCGCATGGTCGGCATACAACCCGCCAGCTTGCGTGCTCGCGCTGTTGTCGCTCAGCGTGCAACTCTCCACCATAGCCGTGGTCAGCGCCGCCACACCGCCGCCGTAGGGCGAACTATTGCCGACCACCACACAGTCGCGCAGCGTCGCCGCGCTTTCGACCGCCGCGCCGCCACCACCCAGGCTCGCCGTGTTGCCCTTGATGAGGCAATCCGAAACCAGTCCGCCCGCCTCGGCGAAGATACCGCCACCGAAAACCTGTAAGTCCCACGCGGGGGTGTAACTCCCTGTCGGCAGCTCACGGGTATGCCCGTTGGTCAGCGTGAAGCCGACCAATGACGCCCCGCCGCCCACATAGGCGCACCGAACGGCCGACGGGCCGTTTGTCGCGGACTTATCCGCCGCGCCCTCGATGACCGTCACGGCCGCGCCGTTGATACTGCGCACCGTCACCGCCTTGGTCAGCGCCACACGCGTCTCCACCCCGTTCAGGTTCGTCGAACCCGTGTTGTAGACGCCGTTTGTCACCCAGACCGTTCCTCCGGCCTGCACCGCTTCGATCGCGCCCTGGATACTGGTGAAGGCATCAACCCCATATTCATGGCCGTTTGCATTCCCCTCGCTGTAGGTCGCCCCCACATGCGTCACCGAAGGCTGCGCCACTGTCACCGTCACCGTCGACGTGCTCATCAACCCGGCTCCGTCCTGCGCCACCGCCGTCAGCTCATGGCTGCCCACCGTCGTGGCCGTCCAGCTCGCCGTGTAGGGCTCCACCGTGTCGGTTCCCACCAGAACACCGTCTACAGTGAAGGTCACCCCGGCCACCGACACGTCATCGGCCGCCGTCGCCGCCAGTGACACCGTCTGGCCTCGCAGGTACGTCACCCCGCTGGTCGGCGCCACAAGGGACACCGAGGGAGGAGTGTTCTCGACAAGGAGTTGCACCTCACCTGGCGCGTTGGTCGAGATGGAGTAACGATGAGAACTATCAGGCACCGAGCCTACGACCAGCCCGCTGCCGCTGAGCGAGCCGTAGTTGAAGAGCGTGTAGGTGCCGACACCGAAGCCCGAGCCCGTGATGTTCAGCGTGCCGTTCAACGTCAGGGCGCCCGTCACCGTGATCGGGGCGCTACTGGGCGTATATTCCAGAGTCGCGCCGCTCGCCACACTCAGGGATGCCGCCGTCAGGCTGCCGTCCACTGCCAGTGTGCCGTTCGCCAGAGTCACCGCGCCGCTGACCGTGTTCGAGCCTTTCAGCGTCACGCGGCTAGTGCCCGCAGGAATCGTCAGTGTCGTATTGGTCACCACGGCATCCTTCCAGACGGTCGTGATCGCACCGCCGGCGTTGATCGCCACATTACGGATATTCACCAGGCGGTTGGACACCACCATGCCCGCCGAGGTGTCGATATGCAGGATATTGACCGCCACCGGTGAGGGCGCGATATCGCCCGCGATGCCGCTGTCGTCGAGCAGGAACAGATTATAGACATCACCCGCCACCGCCGGATACGAGCCATTGGCAATGGACTTGGACGCCCACCGCGCCGTGTTGGCGCTGAAGAGCGCGCTGTTCGTGTAGTCAACAATGCCCCGACCGTACTGGTCGCGGTAGTCCTGCGACCGAGCCATCGCGATGCCGTTGGCCACCGCCGCAAAGAACGAGACCGGCGCCGAGATGGCATTCGCATCGCCAAAGCCGCTGCCCAGCG
>JBAXPK010000006.1:0-73228 GCA_037132275.1 bacterium | reverse complement strand
GGAGCATCCCCGACGATAGAGCCGCCCACGGGGCTGGATGCTCCAAAAGACCGGTGGGGCGGCACAATGCTCATGCTGTGGGTTATGATGTTCTCAAGAACGGCCATGTGGACTCCGTTTACCGATGATCATCCAGCCCTGCGCAAGGCGGAATCAAGTTCGTGGTGTGTCAATTGTGCCCTTACCATCAAGTCAGTGAACCTCTTGCCGTTGTGGATGATCACCTCCGGCCTGCCTTCGATGACGGCCTCAAGTTTCTTGTTCCGATAGGCACTTCCTTCCTTGGAAATGCTGAGTATCAATGGCGTACTGACCGCGGGGTCGAAATTGGCCATCACGGGGCCACTAGTATGTCAGTTTTTGCACGGCGGTATTGCGCACACCTATGTCCTTGGCCTTCGCCGCAACCTCCGACAATACCTTCTTGTCCGTCAGTTTCTTCACGGCGACGAGACGAATCTCCGGGTCGCTATCCTCAAGGGCCACCTTCGCTAACACTGTTTGGTCTGTCAGCTTCTCCACGACAGCGTACCGTACGCCCGCATCGCTAGCTTTCACCGCCACCTTTGCCAGCACGGTTTGATCCGTCAGTTTCGCTATGGTGGCACAACGCACATACCAATCCTTTGCCTCGTCTGCCAGTTGAGCCAACACCTCCTGGTCGGTCAACTTCTCGATGGCGGCGCGACGTACACCTGCGTCCTTGTCGTCCTTGGCCACCTTGGCCAACACCTCCTGATTCATCACATTCACCCCCGTCAGTTTTTCGACGGCGGCGGAACGCACATACCAGTCCTTCGCATCCACTGCGAGTTGAGCCAGTTCAGCCTGATCCGTCAGTTCCTCGATGGCGGAACGACGCACCTCAACATCCTTGTCCTCTTTGGCGACCTTGGCCAACACCTCCTGATTCATCAGATTCGACCCAGTCAGTTTCTCGACAGCGGCGCGCCGCACGTTCCGATCCTTGGCCTCCAAGGCCAATTCCGACAACTCAGCCTGGTCCGTCAATTTTTCGACAGCAACACGACGCACCTCCCAATCCTTGGCTTCCTTGGCCACCTTGGTCATCACCGCCTGGTCCGTCAGTTTCACCCCCGTCAGTTTTTCAGCGGCGGCGGAACGCACATACCAGTCCCTGGCATCCACTGCGAGTTGCGCCAAATCCACCTGATCCGTCAGTTTTTCGACGGCGGTGCGGCGCACAACTATGTCCTTATCCTCTTTGGCCACCTTCACCAAGACGGCCTGATCTGTCAGTTTCTCTGCGGCGGCACAACGTGACTCCCAGTCCTTGCCGTCCTTGGCCACCTTGGCTAATGCCGCTTGATCCGTCAGTTTCCCGATGGCGGCGCGCCGCACTCTGAGGCTCTCATCCTCCATGGCCACCTTGGCCAATGTGTCCTGGTCTGTCAGATTCTCGACGGCGGTGCGGCGCAGAACAGCGTCAGATTCAGCCTTGGCCACCTTGGCTAATGCCGCTTGATCCGTCAGTTTCCCGATCGCGGCGGCACGTACGTACCGGTCCTCGTCATCAACAGCCACCTTGGCCAATACCCCTTGATTGGCGATTTTTACCGTGGCCGTGTAACGCACATATCGGTTCTCGTCCTCGACGGCCACCTTGGCTAACAACGCATCGTCCGTCAACTTCTCGACGGCAGCGCGCCTCACTCTCCAACTCTCATCCTCGACGGCCGCCTTAGCCAAACTTGCCTGATCCGTGATCTCCGCAATCGCCCGGACCCTCGTTTGGGGATTTGAACTATCCAAGCGTGGTTTGCATCCCGTCAAACCCGAGGACACGATACACAACACAAGCACCCATCGCGCCATCTTTTGAAGTCTTAGTTTCGGATTCATTGCAACTCCTTGCTTCTGTGGTCCTGTGGACGAGAGGCATTTGTAACCATGTTCCTCTAAAATATCACATGGGCGAAACTCCTGCAATCAAATGGTGGCGTGAACTGCGGTTCCAACTCAAGGCACAGGAGCGCACTTGAGATACCAGTTATGTGGATCACGACCTGTGGATCGGAGCATGGACTACGATGGAGGCACCCACGGGGCTGCCTGTTCCAAAGGACAGATGGGAAGGTAATAATCTTGTTCGCAAAATAATGATATGGACAGAATGGAATGAGTTGATGCATAGTGTATGCATAGTTACTGCATGTAATGCATATCAAGGGGTGATTAATGAGGACAACTTTGGATTTGCCTGATGTTCTTGTTCAGAATGCGATGAAAGTATCTCATCAAAAAACAAAAACAGCTGTGATTATCTCGGCACTTCAGGATCTTGTCCGAAAAAGCCGACTTCAGGAGTTGCGACAGTTTAAGGGACAAGTGAATTTGGATATGAACCTGAATGTCTTGCGGAAACGCACATGAAGGTTCTTGTCGATAGTTCCGTTTGGGTGGCCTATTTCCGGGGAACAGCAGGGGTCGCGGGGGTTGACTGGCTCATTGAAGAGGGTTTGGTTGTTATCAATGACCTTATCCTGGCTGAACTGACACCCCCGCTTCTGGTGCGTGGAGAACGAAAACTAGCGAGCCTCCTGCTCGAAATTGAGCGACCGCCGCTAACTCTTGATTGGGACAACATTATTCAATTGCAGGTGACCTGTATGCGCAATGGCATCAATAAAGTGGGCATTCCTGACTTGATCATTGCGCAGCATGCCATTCAAAATAATCTCTCCCTGTATTCGTTGGATAAACATTTTGTGTTGCTGAGCAAACACGTTCACTTGAACCTCCAATAATGGAGAGAATATTTCCGAACCTCTTTGACCGCGACGGCACGCAGTGTTTGCCTCTTGGGGCATCGTCGAGTATTCTGTCCCGCAATTGATTTTGGGATGATTCTGGACGGAAGGAAGATGAGGTGCGTATGAAACGTTCGTTATGGGGAAGTTTGGTATTGACGGTTGGCGCGGCGACTCTGGGGCTGGCGGATATGGGGTTTCGCAATGACGGCAGCGGGATGTTTTCCGACGTGAAGCCGCCGCTTCATTGGTCCGCTGCCAGCAATGTGGTCTGGTCCGCCAAACTCAAGTGGTCCAACGCCTCGCCGATCGTTCTCAATGACCAGGTCATCGTTTGCGAAGAGCCGGATGTGCTGCTGGCCCTGAGTTTCGCCGATGGCCATACGCTGTGGGCCGTGACGAACAGCTACTTCGATGCCCTGCCGGCTCCCGAGGCGGAGATTGCCCGAGACAATCAGAAGAAGTCCGAGGCGTTGATCAAGACCTTGCGCGAGGCGGAGGCGCAAATGCGCGAAGCCGAAAAGGCGGCCAAAGCCAAAACGAACGACGTGGAGGCCAAGGCCAGTTTTGACACGGCGCGACAAGGGGTGGCCGCGCTGCGCAAGCAGATCGAACCGTTGCAGAAATACCGCCTGCCGGAGACGCATGGTGTTAACGGCTATACCTCGCCGACGGCCATCACGGATGGCAAGAACATCTATGTGGTCTTCGGATCGGGCGTGGTGGGCGGGTTCGCGCCGGATGGCAAACGCCTCTGGGTGCGCCTGCTGCCGGTTCGTCCGCATCATGGTTGGGGGCATTCCGCCTCGCCGCGTCTGGCGGACAACCTGCTGTTGGTGCATTTCGGCAACCGGCTTTTTGCGCTCGACGTACAGACCGGCGCGGACAAATGGGTCGTCGATGCGGCCAGCGGGTTCGGGTCTCCGCTCGTGGGACAGGTGGACGGCGCCGCAGTCGTGGTCACACCGGGCGGCGACTTTATCGCCGTGGCCGACGGGCGCAAACTTGCCAGTGGCGTCTTCAAGTTTCCCTGGAACGGGCCGGTTGCCAAGGATGGCGTCGTCTACAAGGTTGATGAGGGGGGCGCGGCCGCGTACCCGATGAAGTTCGACGGCGGGGCCAAGCCCGCCGCCCTCTGGACCGCCAAAGTGCCCGGCGGCCGTTTCTACGCCACGACGCTCCTGTACGAGGGGCTGCTCTACAATGTGAGCCAGGGCGGCACGCTGATTGTTCTTGAGGCCAAGGACGGAAGCGTGGTCTACGAGAAGGCGCTCGGATTCGGCGGTGGGACCGTCTATCCCAGTCCGATCCTGGCTGGCGGCCGGATCTATATAAGTTGCGACAATGGCGTGACCGTGGTCATGCAGCCCGGCCGCACCTACGAGGAACGGGCGCGCAACAAACTCCCGGAATTTCGCAGTTGTCCGGTCTTTTGCGGTGACAGCATGCTCGTCCGCACCCTCACTGGGCTCCTGCGCCTCCAGGAGAAACCGTAAGACGAAATTCGGGCGGATGGGGACACCAGGTAATCTGAAGCGGTCTGCCACCCTTGAACACCTCGATTTGTGCATCTGAAACGTTTCAGATGGCGAAATGGGGGTTACCGGAAGCGGCCACCATCACGCCGCAAGGGAGCTTCGCATCTGCGTGAACAACCGGATCACAGCGACCATAAGAGAAACCCGGCTTCGAATGCGGAGAGAGAAAACACATGCTAAACGCGTTTAGCAACTGTTTTTGGCTTCGATGGTAACGGTTCGACGGGCTCACCGCAGGGAAGGGAAAAGCGGCTAAAAATGAATCTGAAACGCTTCAGATCATGTTTTGCATTGTCACGGCGTGGGCGTGGCCTGTCGGCCACGTGCTGCTTCGGCCTCCGGCTTCTGCCATGAAAGCCCCAGGTCGGGTGGCAAGATCTCAGGCGGCCGTTGTTTGCTGATACAGGTATTTCTGGAACCCGGCGAACAGCGTCCCGATATCCGGTGGAGACAGTCTCAACGCCGCCGGTGAACCTCGGCGCGATTAGCGCCGTAGTGTTTCATCTGCTCGTTGGGCGCTTTCATGGACCTTGATCGCGAAGTGTGGCGGCGTGACACCGGTAGGGAGTTCAGCGAAGATGTCCCCGTCGATCTCGAAGACGCCGGGTTTCTTGGGTCTCAAACGCCACGACTGCTGATCGCAGAAACTCACAACTCCTGCCGAGAAATCGAGAGTCCTCCCGCATGAACTGTCCGTTATACCGAAGTCGTTTGACCGCAGTTTTAGCTCTGCGCGAGGAGGCGATGGCAACGGCGGTTTGCATTGGTTCCGGGATTCCATGACCAGTTCCACATCGTCGCCCAGGCTTATTGACTCTCGATTCACCCGGAAGGTGGTTCCCAGCTCACCTTTGGCCACTTTAGGGAGCACCTGAACCGTCTGCGTGTTTGATGTCAGTTTTTGACCGTTGAATGAGAAAGCATAGGGGCCAAAAACTAGCTCGCCCTCGTTCGTTGCAGTATATGAGCAATCGAGCCGAAAGCCTGAATTCCCGTAACGGTCAAGTGCTGGGAACTCTTTGGCGCTTTGGAAGATGTTCGTCAGATCATTTCCCGTCAGTTTCACAACCAGATTGATGGTTTCGCCAACACGCACAGTTCTTTGGTGTGCCTCTAAGGTCAGCACGAGGTTCGTGTCACCACAACAGCACATCCTTGTAAGCAGAAACAACCCGAACAATTGGAAGGTCTTCACTCTTTTCAGTCTCCTTTTTTACGTCGAAAGTCAGGTTCCGAGCGGAACGCGAGGTAACCTGAACTTTCTGGTTGGCATGGTCTTTTTCAATGGGCCAGTTTTGCCGATGCTAGACGGTTCAAGCTGACACCAGCTTCAGCGGCCTCTACGGCGAGTTCACGGTGCACATTAGGAGGGACGCGCACCATGAATTTCCCGCTGAACGACCGACTGGCCAACGGCTCTGGGATTGGCTCTCGTTGTGTATTCATATCCTCAATAACATCAGCCACTACAGAGCGAATCCCCCGAAGTGCGGCTTCCGGTGCTGCGGCCAGCCAGCTCAAGCCTGGGAATTCCGCGCAAAGGCCAACGTACTCTTTGTCTTCTTCCGACCACGTGACGCGGTAGGTATAGTGATCATGCGGAATGGTTTTCATATTCCCACCTCTCTATTGCTTTCAATACTTGCCTGACCTGGTAAACCTTCGCTTTCCCTTTGTCGTCCTGAATGTTTACCCGTGGATCCCCCAGCCATGGCGTCCTGTAGATCCGATGGCTGGTTCCTTTTTGCCTTGGTTGTCCGAAATACTTCTCGCATACCCGGCACAAATCAGCAAAGCGAACCCCTTTAGGGTTCCTCTGCATCTCTGAAATTATGTCTTCAACCGAGGCCATGGGAATATAGTATCATTATTGATATCATCATCAATCAATTTCTTATGCCAACGTGTATTTTCACCGTGCCACCAATCCGCTGCGGATTGGTGGCACGGTGCGAAATCTGGTTGGGGATTCCTTTTCATTACGGACCATGTCCATGACTCATGGTGGCAGCATAGGCGCACCACCGAGCGATGAAAATGAGCCACCACGCCACATACGGGTACGACAGCAACAGCCCACAACATGCAAGTATTCGACGATCTAGATGAAGTTGCGGAGGAAAATCGCTTTTACCAGGTGACTTTTCCGTACACGCTACGCAAGTTATCGTGTGCATCCCCCTTCGCCATGTCCTCACGCCGCCGCTTGTCAAAAATGGGTAATCATTGTCAGATAGATGCGGCGAGCATCCCAACCAGTGTGGCCGGATTGCGGGCTGTCCATGTTGAATGTCGGCGGAGGCACATCGTCGTTCAGAACGTTTTCGGCGACAAGCTTGACCTTGACGTTTTTCGTGACTTTATAGCTTAAGGCCAGGTCGATCATTGAGCGGGAACGGTCATAAACCGGGTTCTGAATGGTGTCAGGATTGTCGATTCCACCGGGGTTCGCGATGTAGTAGACGTCACACACCAGTCGGTGCGAAAATGCTTCCGCTTTTAGATTCACTTTCATCTGCTGGCTCGGATAGCGGACAACATCAAGGTTGTCGATTTCCACACGTTCGTAACCTATATTCAAAAACAAGTTATCGGTCACCGTGTAGGACAGAACGGCTTCCCCGCCGTCGACATATTCCGTGCCATCTATATTGACATAGCTTCCGGCCCATCCGACAGTCTTGACAGCCGAGTCCCAGCCCTCGGGCTGCATATAGACGTCGCCACGCTTGAACCAGATCCAGGTGAGACGGTTGTTGTAGGTATTGTGGAAGAGATTGAAGGACAGATTCAGGCGTTGTTCCGGAAACCTCTTGACGTAGTTCAGTTCGATGCTGTCCAAGGTTTCCGTCTTTAACATGGGCAGGCGATTGTAGCCACCTTCGTCGAGAACGGTGTCGAAGAGTTCGTGCCAGCCGTACATGGCGGGTTCAGGGAAACGGAAGCCCTGTTGGTACGACAGTTTTACCGTGTCGTTCTTTCCCAGTTGGTACATCAGCCCCACACGAGGCGACAAATGATCGAGATCGTCAGGCGTAAACGGCAGCGGCGTGACACCGGCAACGGAGTTCATCGATTGATAGGTTCCTTGAAACATCTTGTCGTAGCGAAGTCCGGCGTAGGCCGTCAGATTCTCTGTCAGCGTAATGAAGTCTTCGCCAAACAGTCCCAGCGTGGTATATGCGCCAGTGGCGTCATTACCCGGACCGATCAGATCGTTCTTTCGAAAGAGTTGTTCCATGCTGTTCATGTCACGGACGCCAACCGCCCCGCCCAAAGCGATCCGATTCCGTGGGATCATTTCTGTTCTGTAGATCAACTTTCCTTCCGTGCCCATTTCGTCTCCGCCACTCTTCGCGCCCGCGTTAAAGGCAGGCAGCGTGTTGGCTGACCACAGGTAGTATTCGTCGAACAGTTCACCGTTCAGGATGTATTCCATGGAGTTTTCACCGTTCAGTTCCTGCAGATACTTGGTCTGCCAGAGCAGATACTGGCTGTGCACGAAGCCCTGCTCGTTGAATGAGAACATGTCCTGGTCTGTCTCTCCGAAGATCACATGGGCCTTGAAATTGTCGTAATTCAAATACGTCGCAAATCGGTAGTTGTCGCCGTCGAACCGATACGGACGTGCGGTTCGAATCATGGCCTTCGTGTCGAAGCTGCCGACTCCCGACGCCCATGCTTGATTGGCCGTGGACTCCTCGTACCCCCACGCATCATTGGCCTCGAACCCGTTGGCTGTAAAGTAGGCGACATCGATATAGATGTCCCTGCCGGGGCCAAAGGGGACGCCGTATCCAACCTCGGCTTTCTTGAACTCATCCTTGAATCCGTATTCGAGGCTGGTGGTCAGCCCCGCATCGTCGGTTCCGTTGCGCGGGATCACATTGATGAAGCCATCGAAGGCTCCGCTGCCATAGACGATGGCGCCGGGGCCGGTGATGACTTCCACGCTCTTGATGTCCCCCAGCACAGGCGTGGAGACGGTCTCCAGCATTCCGAAGTGGACTCGATGGTTGGTGTTGTGGCCGTCAATCAGATACACTGTCCGCCACGTGTTTTCACTGGTGATGCCGCGCCCGCCTATCTGGAGTCCTTCGCGAGGGCTTCCTCCCAGGGCGAAGCTTGGGCATTTCAAGTCGATCAAATCCCCAATCGTTCTGATCGGTGAGTCCTCAATCTCAGCCGCACTGAACATTTGGGCGAAGCCGGGACTCTTGTCGCTTTGGACCGGAAAGAAACTGGCGGACGATAGAACGTTGAGCTTCATCAGATCTTCCAAGGACATATGTTTAAGATTATCGATGGTAACATCCTTCGGCGCCACTACGTCGACAGGGGAAGGCCACAAGAGAAGCGGTTGAAACAAAACAACCATGACTACGCTGATGATATGCCTGATACGGCGAACACTTCCCGCTAAGAAACGGTCCCGGCAGCGACGCGATATCATATTGGTTTGTGCCTTCATGATCGCCCTCCCCGTTCGTTTTCGCTCAATTCCTATTTCATGCCCTCCAAGTCTTATCCACGCCCAAGGAGCCCATGAATCTCCATCAGCAGATGCAGCTATTTTGGCTCGAACCGCTGAAAGTGCAAGCTTATTTCTCTTCATTTTTCGGCCTTTGTGAATGACAGCCGAAATTCCCAAGTAGGCGGCATTTAGAGACGTTGGAAATCCGCCCCCCGTGAGGGGTGCCGCGGCCGACGAATAACCGCAGAGCGAATCCCAATTATGCTCGCTGTCGTCCGCAATTCGTTCAGATACCATTCAGGACGAACATATGAGTCCGCCAGGACGTTAAGAGTTGCGATCCTCAGGTTACCGCTTCTGATCCAGCCAGATATTTCCTTCGACACATTCATGACACGCACCAGGTACTTGATGTTGCGACGCCACGATCCCACCCCTGCCCCTGCCATGTTCAGGCGTGTTCAGTCCTGACGGTGGCGATCGCCCGCAAAGGCGGATGGAGGCGGATGGGCACAGGTAATCTGAAGCGGTCCGCCACCCTTGAACACCTCGATTTGTGCATCTGAAACGTTTCAGATGGCGAAATGGGGGTTACCGGAAGCGGCCACCATCACGCCGCAAGGGAGCTTCGCATCTGCGTGAACAACCGGATCACAGCGACCATAAGAGAAACCCGGCTTCGAATGCGGAGAGAGAAAACACATGCTAAACGCGTTTAGCAACTGTTTTTGGCTTCGATGGTAACGGTTCGACGGGCTCACCGCAGGGAAGGGAAAAGCGGCTAAAAATGAATCTGAAACGCTTCAGATCATGTTTTGCATTGTCACGGCGTGGGCGTGGCCTGTCGGCCATGTGCTGCTTCGGCCTCCGTGCCGACAGTATGTTAGTCTTGATGCACAGTGGAGTTCGATCCGATCCCGTTCGCATCTTGGACGTGCGGCCTGTGAATTTTTATTTGTTCGTTGATCCACTCCGCATCCTCCGGGTAGAGCCTTCGGATGCAGTCGGGACAAAGCGCATGGGAGAACTTCGCTTCAGAATGGGCTTGAACGTATGCCTCCATTTGGGACCACGACTGCTCGTCTGTGCGTATCTTCTTGCACGCAGAGCAAATAGTGATGATGCCTCGGAGTGTCCTGACTTCATCTATCGCTGAACGGTACTGGCTGATGAGCAAACGCATTGGGCGATACATGACGACGAACACCAAAATGAGCGTGACAGCTAGAATGAAACTTCCGTCCAGAATCGCCTCTACATACGGAGACATAGTAGGTCGCCAATATACCGCTAACTCGAACAACGCCTCAGCACCCACAACTCCGCCAACTATGATCCAGAGCATGCGGACAGGATGTATGCTCTTATTCTCCGCAACGAGAAGACTATCTGAAGGAGCACCATTCATATTTGCCTCTCTGAACAAATAGTGAACAACAATTATAAATGCCGAACCCGATTATCCAGATTAAGATGACAGACTGTTCCATCAGTGCAGCATGAGGCACTTGCCTCCACGCCGCAGCCCATGGCCAGAACTGTACTGCCTGTCATTGGCGCTGTCCATACGGTTTTCTGTGGGCAATGGGAGTCGATTTTCCCTGACCACACGGGGGGCATACCAACACCTAGGAACGGAAGTTTTTGAACAAACGCCAATAAACACTGTGTTTATTGGGTTCTTGTTGATTTTCGGAGAATTAAATTGGAGCCAACAGTCGGGATCGAACCGACGACCTGCGCATTACGAATGCGCTGCTCTACCAGCTGAGCTATGTTGGCCTCGATGAAAAGCGGGGCAAATTTTATCGAAAACCGGCCTGCTGTCAACTCTACCGTGACACATTCCTTTTCACTGCCGGGAATCTCTACCCCGTGACGGCGTCATCAAACGAATCAGCATCAACTCCAAAACCGTCTGATTCGCAACCCGGCTCGTGACGAGCGTTTCATTGGACTCCATCAGTAGACTCTGATTTCGACGCAACTCAACCGCGGAATAACGGCGGGCCTGCTGGGCCATCTTCGTCACCACAAAGGGATGCACAGTGCGGGGATCGCGCTTGAGAATGGAGGACATCACCACGGCGGCTTCGTCAGAAACCCCTACCCATTCCGCCGTTTCCCGTGCCCCACCCCCTTTGATTCTAACCCACCCCTTGTCAAGCGCTTCGCGGTAGAGGATTAAATCCCTCATCCGCGAGGATAGGGAAGCCAGAATTCCTATGGGACTCTCTTTCCCAACCAGCAAGTCGTGAAGAATTTCGAGGGCAATAGACAAGTTGCGATTTCCAACCGCATCCAGGAGGTCCCACATCACGGAAGTCAGAGTGGAGGAAACCACTACCTGAATATCCTCCCGGGTTGCCCGGCGGCGATCTCCCAGAAACAGGAAAACCTTTTCGGCTTCCATGAAAATCAGACGGGAATCTGCCCCCACCCGGTTAAAAAACAACTCCAGCGCATCCGCATCCAGAGATATCCCCAGTTCTTTAAACGTGGCGCTGATTTTCTCCCGGCCTACCCGCTCAACCAGATAAGCCTTGTCCGGCATCGCAAACTCACGGACTTCATAGCGGCTGGAAAAAAGCTTGTAAAGAGATGACCGCTTATCCACTCCCGGCGCCGTGATCAGAAGTACGGCATCACCAGCCTGCCCAGACTCAAGTGCGGACACCAGTTCCTTGACAGCCGCTTTCACGGCATCGCCCGGTTTATCACGCGGCGCGGACTCATCGTCGCTCTCGCCCCGGGGACCTTCGGCCAGAAATGACACCCCCCGCCACCAAATGACCTTTCCCTTTGTCATCAGAAATCCGGGGGTAACAAGTGCCTCATGGCAACGCTTGGTTACCGCCACAGCCTCAGACAGGGTGTCTGCGCCGCCTTCTATGATCTCGAGCCCGAAGGCCTGATCGGCGGGAGGAACCAGGGTATTGACCAACTGCCGGGCAGCCAGAGTGAGGGGGTATTCATCATCCCCCATATACAGATAGGCTTGTTTGTGTTTACTCATTCTTGCCAGTTGGCTCCAAAAATGTATTAATGGTTCTATCAGTTTGAAACCCGTTTGTCACGGGTTCAGCAACATATGAAGCAATGGTTATCAAAATTCCGGTCACAGCGGCTTAAAGAACGCTACAAGGACGGCGGACGGAAGTCACCGGATGATGACATCGCCTGGTGGAACCAACCTTCCATCTCGTTGCTTATTGGAGCTTTTCTCTGGGGTTCCGCAAGCCTGCTACTGTACACCGGCACCGGAGATAAAGGCGGCACCCTTCCCCTTGCCATTGCGAATGCCGGAAACGAGGTGTTTCTTCTCGTCATCACCGCGGCTTCCGCCATCCTGTTACGGGTTCTTGATCCCCACATCCTGAAGAATAACGCCCATCTGCTTCTGCTGGCCATGAGCGGGTTAGCCACGGTCATTCCGGGCAGCATTCTGATCCATCTGGCAGATCACTGGCCCGTACTCTCGCGCGGAACGGCTGAAATGCTGATCCCTTTTGCGCTGGCCCCGCTGCTCACGGGCGTGTTGCTGGGGGGTGCGGCCGCCACGGTCGTCGGGCTATGGGCGACCCTCGTCTGTTTTATCATCGGCAGTTGCAGTGTCCCGATACTGGTGGCAGGCCTGATTGCAACCGCCGCCTCGGCGCGGTCGATTAAGAAAATCCGACGGCGAACACAGGTTATCAGGATAGGGGTCTTAGTCGGACTGCTCCAGATGGCCAGCCTGATCGTTTCGCTCGATCATATCCCCACTCACGCGATACTGGGCGGCATCCTGGCAGGGGCCAGCATCACGGGCGGCCTGATGGCGGCCATGCTGGTTCTGCTGCTGCTGCCAGTCTGCGAGGCTTTGTTCGGGCGTACCTCAAACATGAGTCTTCTTGAGCTTTCCGATCTTGCCCATCCCCTCCTTCAACGCCTGGCGTTTGAGGCGCCCGGCACCTACCACCACAGTCTAATGGTCGCCAACCTCGCACAGGCTGCCGCCGATGAGATTGAGGCCAATTCCGTGCTGGCGCGCATCGGGGCATATTTCCACGACATCGGGAAAATCACCAAGGCGGATTATTTCGCTGAAAATATCAGGACCGGAGATAACCCGCACAATGGGTTGGCTCCCAGCATGAGCGCCCTACTGGTGATGGCCCACCTCAAGGATGGCATCACCCTTGCCATGCTACACAAGCTTCCCCGTCCGGTCATCGACATCATCCAGCAACACCACGGCACCGGCCTCGTCGTCTATTTCCATCACAAAGCGGGCCAGCAGGCCCAGGCGGAATCCCAATCCTCCACGGGACTGGGACGGAGAATTGTGGAGGAATCCAACTATCGCTATCCGGGCCCCAAACCAAACTCGCGCGAGGCCGCCATCATTATGCTAGCCGACTCCGTTGAAGCAGCCTCTCGCTCGCTGGAGAAACCCACCGCGACAGGAATTACGGAACTGATTGACAGATTGGTCGATTCCCGCATCGAGGATAACCAACTGGATGATTGCGAGATGACCCTGGCAGAACTCAGCCGCGTCAAACGGGCATTCGTATTTTGTCTCACGAACATGCTTCACAGCCGGATCGCTTATCCCAAGGGAAATGAGTGACGCAGCATCCCTTCCTAACCCGTCTTTCGCTGTTCGCGATCCAAATCGTCGACTTCCATCATGCCGCAGAGCATGTCGCTTCCTTGGCTAAACTGATCCATCCCCGTGACTCGGGCGCCTGAAAAAACTGCACCGCCACTGAACCGCCAAACCCTGGAATGGGAAAGTTGAGTCCCTCATGCACCCCTCTCCAAAATACTCAGAAAACTGGGTTGCCAGATATATCTACATGACGTATCGTCGTTAATAGATTGGTTTGCAGCCTTATGATATTCAAGGAATGGTTGTTCAAAAAACGGAGCGCAATGCCGTCAAGCGGCGTACACGCTACGCGGTATACTCCCGGTTATCCCTTGTGGTTTGGCCCCGTCATTTTGCTCGGTTCATTCATTATCGTTTTTGCGACATTTCTCGGGCTCCTTCAAGTCAATACCACCCAAACGCAAAAGAACGAAATTGCCGCCCGTGCGGAATCGTTGGGCGACAACCTGCGTCTGCGGCTGAAGGGAAATCAAGACTACCTGCTCATGATTGCCAAAGATCGCGGCGAGGGAGCCATGGATCTCGCCTCGTTTCAAAAACGGGCCTCGCTTTATGTTGAGGACCATCCGGAACTCATATGTATCACCTGGGTGGATGCCGATTTTCTCATTATCGATGTGGCGCCGCTGGCCCCCAACCAAGAGATTGCAGGACTGCGTCTCAACCTGCCGGAACCCAAGCGCGCCTCCCGATTGGCAAGGGAAAGGCGAAAGCCCGTCTATACCCGTCCATTCGAGTTTGTCCAGGGAGACCTCGCTTTCGAGATATGGGTACCGGTTTATCGGAATGACGATTTTCTGGGTCTGATAGGTGGCACCTATTCCTGCAATAAGATACTGCAACAGTTAATCCCCGCTCAGATACTCAAAGCCACTAACGTCGGCATCACAGATGCCTCGGGAAATGTGCTTTTCACATTGCCACAGACAGAGGCGATGGATGAAAACACGTCTCATCAGGTCTCCCTGACCCCACCGGAAAGCGGAGTATCGTTGCACTTCACCAGATATGGGAGTGGGCATTGGGGCTGGCGTATTCTGTTGCTGGAGTACCTCTGCATGGCGCTCGTGCTTGCCATGGCCTACGCCATGTGGGGACTCAATCGCGAAATCGCGATGCGCCGGCAAGCAGAACAGGCCTTACAGCTTAAAAATCTTGTTTTTGATGCCTCGATAGCCGCCAAAAGCATCACCAACATGAACGGCATCATCACCGAACTCAATGATATGTTCCTCCGGATTTTTGGATATTCGGACAAAACCAAGGTTATCGGGAAGCCGATCCAGCATCTTTTTAATGATCCCAACGATTTCCGCGTTTTCGTTGCCGCCCTTCAGGATAAAGGCCAATGGGAAGGTGAGTTTACGGCGAAACGTGAGGAGGGCTCAACCTTCGCCGCCCATACCATTGCAACCAGCTTGCGCGATGAGAAGGGCAAATTGATAGGATACCAATCGTCGATCATGGACGTCACTGAACGGCTGAGAGTCCATGCCGAACTGCAGAAAATGCAAAAACTCACAAGTGTCGGCACGTTGGCGGGCGGCATTGCGCATGATTTTAACAACATCCTGATGGCATTATTCGGCAATCTCTCTTTGGCTAAGAAAGAACTTCCAAAAGATCATCCCGCCTTTAAGCACCTTGAAGAGGCTGCAAAATCCATGAAGCGGGCAATCCGGCTGACCAAGCAGTTGCTGACCTTTGCCAAAGGAGGGGAACCTGTCCTGGAGAATGTCAGTCTGGGGGCGCTTGTCGAAGAGGTGGCCCGCTTTGACCTTTCCGGAAGCAATGTCATGCTCGTGTATAAGTCGGCGAATGACCTATGGATGGCCAAGGCTGACAATGGGCAAATCCAGCAGGTCATCTCCAATCTCACCACCAATGCCCGCGAGGCCATGCCTGATGGCGGACATTTGTATATCACTGTAGAGAATGAGGACATCAAGAAGGCGGTCAGTTCCACTCTCCCTGCGGGGAGGTATATCAGAATTTCCGTGCGGGATGAGGGAGCCGGCATCGATCCAAAATATCTTGGCCGGATATTCGACCCCTATTTCACCACGAAACAAACGGGCAGCGGACTGGGACTGGCGACAACCTATTCAATCATCACCAAGCACGGCGGCCAGATAGGCGTTATTTCGGAACTGGGCAAAGGCTCACACTTTACGATCTACCTTCCGGCGTCCGAGACCGACCAGCCGAAGACCGTGGCCTCCCCGGTGGAGCCCCAGCCCTTTAAACCTGCGCCCAAAATATTAATCCTGGATGATGAGAAGTTCATTCTTATGGTGATTCCGCATTGGCTGAAACAGATGGGCTGTTTCGTGGAGACCGCCTCTGACGGACAACAGGCCATTGACCTGTACAAACAATCCCTGAACGCCGGAACCCCCTTCGATGTTCTCATTCTGGATCTTACCATTCCCGGCGGCATCGGCGGGCTGGAGGTGATTAAGACCATCCTGGCCATCGACCCAAACGCCAAGGCGATTGCTTCCAGTGGATATTCCGAAGGGGCTATCCTTTCGAACTATGCCTTTTACGGCTTCAAGGGAGTGCTTGCAAAACCATACACAGAGGCCCAACTCCATGAAGTATTGGGATTGGTCTTAAAGTAGGATAGGCTGAGGGAAACACTATGAATTATGCGTCAAAAATTCTAACTTATCTTGGCGGGGACAATCGTTTTTCGCAGGTCTTGCTCGTCGCCGGGGCACCGCCCGTCGAAAAAAAGGGTACTGAATTCCATATCGTCATCAATACCGTGCTCACTCCCGATGATATTCGAGACACACTGGCCACCTTGGCCAGCCATGCCCGTCGTTCAGGACCGACGGACATGGGGAAACACGGGGTCTTCGCGTTTGGAATGCCCAATCTGGGCCGGTTCAGAGTCCATTACCTCACCCAGCGAGGAAGCGATTTTGTCGCCATTCAACGCATGACCTATGACATCCCGAAACTTGAAACCCTGCTCAGTTCACCCGAACAAATGACGCTGATGGAGTCCTCCTTGAATCAACCCGACGGCGGTATCGTGCTCTTCACCGGCCCCTCATCAGACGCGTTATCTCAACTTCTCTATGCCTCCCTGGCCCGGCTCAATGCGACCCAAAACAAAATTATCTATATTCTGGAACAGAGCCTCTCCTACCTCCTGCGCCATCGGAACTCGGTCGTCATCCAGGTAGAAGTGGGTACCGATATCCCCACCCTCTCCGAAGGAATTCAAAACAGTCTCTGCCTCGCGCCTGATCTGGTGTACATCCGTGACCCGAAAACGCCCGGGGAGTACGCGAGCCTGATGTGTGCCGCCGAAGCCGGCGCCCTGGTGTTGATTAGTATTGTCTCGTTCAACGAGCAACACATGATGAACGATCTCAAAGCGCGTATCCCGGACGATTTCCCGACTCTAAACCGGCTCATCCGAAAAACGATCAAGGTCAGCACCGACCCGAGCGGCACGATCCGCCTGGGGGAATTTTCCGGCTCCTGAATGCCTTAAATTCCCGGCCAGGGGAAACCGGCTTCACCGTCTGGCCGACTTGCGGCGGGCGCGAACCGCATCCGCAAACTGATCGAGGAGACGCACGGAGTCGTTCCACCCGAGACAGGCATCCGTGATGCTTTGTCCATAGACGAGGGGCTTTCCCGGTACAAGTTCCTGGCGGCCCTCCACCAGATGAGATTCGACAATCACGCCGATGATCCGTCGCTCGCCTCCGGCGACCTGCCCGGCCACGGCAGCGCCCGTTGCCATCTGTTGCCGGTAGTCCTTGAGGCTGTTGCCATGTGAAAGGTCAATCATCAGGCGTTCCGGCAGTCCGGCTTTACCCAGTTCATCACACGCCGCCTGCACGCTGGCGGCCTCATAATTCGGCCTTTTGCCACCACGCAGGATGATATGACAGTCGTCGTTTCCGCGCGTCTCGACAATGGCAACCTGCCCGGTCTTGTGAACCGAAAGAAAGTGATGTTTTTCACGGGCAGCCAGGATGGCGTCCACCGCAATCTTCACATTGCCGTCGGTTCCATTCTTGAAGCCCACCGCCGCAGACAGGCCCGAGGCAAGTTCGCGGTGGACCTGTGACTCGGTCGTGCGCGCCCCGATGGCGCCCCAGGACACCAGGTCGCCGATGTATTGCGGCGAGATCACATCCAGGAATTCACATCCGGCCGGCATGCCCGCCTGGTTGATGCGCACCAGCAGATCGCGGGCGATACGCAGTCCCTCGTTGATGCGGAAACTGCCGTTGCAATAAGGATCATTGATGAGTCCCTTCCACCCCACGGTGGTGCGTGGTTTTTCAAAGTAAACACGCATCAGCACCTCCAGCTCTCCGCCAAGGCGCTCACGCTCCGCCAACAACTTTTCAGCATAGGCAATCGCGGAGGCCGGATCGTGAATGGAGCAGGGACCGATGATCACGAGCAGCCGGTCGGAATTTCCCCTCAGAATCTCGCGCACAGTCCGACGGGTAGTGGCGATCAACTGCTCAGCCGGGGTACCCTGAATTGGAAAAAAGCGGATCAGATGCGAGGGCGGCGGCAGGGGTACAATGTTCTCAATCCGCTCATCATCGGTCGCCGACATCCGGTCGGCAGGAATTCCCTCTACGTAATCATCGTTTGTCATGATGGGAAGACCTTACCGCTCTCCCTCCACAAAAGCAAGTTTCTGGCCTGATGTTAGCTGTTTTTGTTTGCGTCAGGTGGATGGCAGGCATAAGTTGTCAGTAACTCACTGAAAGGATTCCCATGAGAACGACGCTTCTGGTCTTGGCCTCGCTAATGATGGTTTCTAAACTCTCGACACAGGCGGTGGAACAACCCCTGCTTGGCGCCACCCGGTTCCTTCAACAGGTCGAATCCGCCACCTCAACCCATGATACCTCGAAGTCCGCTAAGGCCACCCCTCTAAACCGGCTGGGAAGGGATATGGGGGCCTATCAGGCAAAACAAGCCACCCTTACCCCGGACACGGCCGCTTCCGAGTGGTTGGCCTTGTATGACCGTTTTCTTGCCCTTCCGCAATCCATGAACCGCAACTCCGACGACCCGAATTCTGATGCCGGGACTAATGCCCCCACCCTCCCAGGCCTTCTGAACATCATGCCGGGCCCCGCCGCATGGCCCACGCTGTCGCGCCTGATGCACCAGCGCCCGCCGGAAACAGGCCCCAAATCCATGCGGAATGGAACCCGCAATATCATGTTCTCGCTTCTCAACAACGACACATCCAGTCTCCTGAAAGACGTGGAGGCCTTGGATGCCTCCATCAAGGCGCTCACGGGTAATGATCGCCGGTCCAGCGACTCGCAGTGGCAGGGTCTTAAGACCGAGCTTATCCGCGCCACCACAAGTGGCACCAACCTGGTAAACGAATTCCGGCAGTTGCTCGCCCAGCAGAAAAACTCCCAGGGTCAAGAGGTGACGGATATTAAAGTACCCAATCTTGTCGCGCTGGCTGGTGCCACGGAGGCCGAGACACTGCTTCTGGAAGCCCTCACCCTTCCCCGCATCCGCCTGAGCATTTCTGAAGCCGGGGAAACCCGGAAACTGGCTCAACGCCTGGCGCGGCAGCACAGCGGCGAGTTGAAGCAACCCCAATGGGGATTAATCTCCTCGATTGATCAGACCGACCTGTATGAGGCCATGGCCAAACAGTTCCCTCCACCCAAAACCAACGAAACGACGAGCGTCTTATCCCCCTTTCTGGGTGGATTCAACAGTCGCTATTACTCAGGCCGGCAGGATTCCGAACAGAACCGGTATCGCCAGCAGGCAACCGTTTATTACATGCTTGGCCTGCTCGCCCAAAACCGGAGTGAGGACGCGGTCAAGGTCTTGAATGCCAACTTCTCCTCCACCGAAGAGCCTTCCTATGGCTGGGGGTACGGCTTCAAATGGACCAATGTCGAAAACCTGATTCCCCGCGCCACCCTATATGCGTTCCTCAAGCAGGCGCTCAAGAGTAACCCGGAACTTCCCTTCTGGGATGAGTACGTACGGTTGTCCCTTCTTGAAGGGAAAACAGGCGAGGTGGCTTCCGAGCTCAAAGAACAACTCGCCAACAAGAAATTGCCCCTCATCCAGCAGACCCGGCTCCTGACACAACTGGCACATGTCCATCTTGCAGCCGACGAGGTTGAGGCCGGCGTTGCCTGCCTGATGCAGATACCGATGCTAAATCTGGCCGGCGAGTCGGCCCGGAATCAAACCCAACTTAAATCCGAGCAAACCAGGGTCGCAACCCAAATCGCGGAGTTGGGAAAACTCCTCAATCGCAAGGACTGGGTCGAACAGGGTATCGCCCTGGCCCTGAAACGGGCCAATGAGGAAACCGCGCCGGACGGCGAAGGAGCGGATTACAATTTCGAAACCTCCCTCATCCCCCTGCTCACCACACATGGCCGTTATGCCGAGGCTGAAGCCGCCATTCTTCAATCGATCGAGGCCAAGGCCCGCAAGGCAAAATCACAGAGTCCCATGGTGCGTCAGTATCAGAATTTTAGCGACCTGTTTTCGACCGAATTGATCATGCTGGCTGGCGTTTACAATCAGGCCGGTCGCCACGCCGATGTCCTAACCCTGATGGAAAACTGTCCCTGGTGGTCTGCTACCGACGTAAAGAACCTGAATGAGAATTGGTGCGAAGGTAAAACCCCGCCCGTCATGGTGGCGGAAGCCCTGATCAACGCGGGGCGCAAGGATGAAGCTGTCCGCATTCTCAAGTATGTCGTCGAGCAGAATCCGACCAGCGACAAAGGCTATGAGCCGTTGATGGGCATCGCCTCCACGGAACTGCTGCCCTGGCTGGACGGTTTGTACCAGTTGGACCGGTTCGAGGAACGCCCCCTGATCTGGAAAGCTGTGTTACTGCTCAAGGCCGGTAAATTGGACGACGCCGAGAAGGTTGTGCGCGAGGCGCTCAAGGTCGATCCCACCGATGGCGAACAGCCTGCCGGGGACAGGGTCCGCGGCTACGGGGTTCTTGCCGACATTCTCAAGGCTAAGGGCAACCTCAAGGATGCTGAATTCTTTGCCAAAGTAGTGAAATCGGTGCGAGTGGCAGAACAGGGAGATGCCCTCACCAGCGCGAAACTGATCAAGCGCAGTCTGGCTTTGTACGAAGAGGCGGAAGGCCTGTTTGTGGATGCCTATTGCGTGCAATGGCGGTTGGGCGAGCGGCTCAATGCGCTGGGCCGCACCGCCGAGGCGGAAAAGCACTACGAACTGGCCTTTGAACGTATGCCTGAGCAGTTTGGTCAGGTCGCCAATCTGTGTTTCGGCTGCGAGGGCGTTTTTCAGAGTAAGTCCAGCCAAAGCGCGGCGGATCGGATCCTGACTAGAATGGAAAAATCCGGTTCGTCACGGCCCCAGGTTTACTTCCTGCTGGGTCAGTTGCGCGAGGCCGAGGAGCGTTTTACCGAGGCCTATAGCTACTACCAGCGCGCGGTGGAACTCGATCCCGACTATCTGGATGGATGGAAAAAACTGGCGGAACTGGCGGAGACCCTCTTCATTCCGGCGGCGGATCGAGATCGGATTTCCCTGCACATGCTCCAGCTTGATCCCCTTCAACGGCATTCCTATGGGGCATCGCTCGATAAAATTATGGATTTCAAGGGGCTCTGGACCGTGCTTGAGGCAAACCGCCGTCCCGTCATGAAATCCCCGACGGAACTGTTCGTCCTCAAGGCGGCCCGCGACCGGCGTGAAAAAGAAAAAACAGAGGCCCAATCCTCAATGAGTTACCGGCATTACTATGAACAGCGGCATCAGGCGCCGTCATGGGGCAAACTCCTCACGTCGCATCACCTGATGCAGCAATTACTGAACCTCCAGCAGGATGGCCAGAACCGGTACTCCTCCATGGGGGATTTTGACTTCGATTGAAAAACAGACTATGAAAAAACAAATTATCACAACCGACAAGGCCCCCACCCCCGTGGGGCCCTACCACCAAGCGGTACGTACTGGAAACCTGATTTTTACGGCAGGACAGATCCCCATTGATCCCAAGACCGGTGCCGTAAACAACGGGAGCGTCGAAGACCAGACCCGGCAGGTTCTCGCCAATCTCCAGGCTCTGCTGGAAGCGGCGGGAACCTCGCTCGACCAAGTCATCAAAACCACGGTTTTTCTAAGGGATATGAATGATTTCCCAAAAATGAATGCCGTCTATGCGGAGTATTTCCGGGCGGATGCCGCCCCGGCACGCTCCACGGTGCAAGTGGCGCGTCTCCCGAAAGATGTCGCCGTGGAAATCGAGGCCATTGCCGCAGTTTGACAGGGCAATCCTTGTGCCCTATAAAGGGGCAGCAATTAGTGACCGATAACACACAAATAGCGGGGCGGGGTCTATGCGTTACGCATTAGTTTCCGATATCCATGCCAATATTCAGGCATGGAAGATGGTATACGAAGACATTCAAAAAAACTCGGTGGATCGAATCATCTGCTTGGGTGATGTGATTGGTTACGGGCCGAATCCCGCCGAATTGCTCTGGTCACTCAAAAATAAGGTGGACGCATTCGTTCTCGGCAACCATGACGCCGCCCTCTGCGGAAAACTGGATGACTCCCTGTTTAATGATGACGCCCGGCGGCTCCTCGCCTGGACTCGAAAACAGTTGAATGAAGACGATCTGAAATTTATCAGAACGTTCCCCCTGACCTTGATCGGTGACGGTTTCCGGTGTTCCCATAGTGAGTTTTCTGAACCGGCCAGTTTTGATTATGTACTGGAAGCCGCCGAGGCCCTGCCGTCCTGGAAGGCAACCGACTCGGATCTGCTGATTGTCGGCCATACCCATGAAAGGGCCATTTTCGTGCTTGGCAACAGCGGCATTCCACGGGTGGTTGAGCCCCAGGATTTTACCGTGGACGCGGGCAAACGATACTTCGTCAACGTCGGGTCCGTCGGACAACCCCGTGGCAAGGATCACCGTGCCAGTTATTGCATCTATGACACCGAGACTCGTTCCATCTACTGGCGCCGTGTCATGTTTGATGTTGAGGCATACCGGAAAGCCTTAAAGGCAACCGGTCTCACCCTGGATCCGAGTTACTACCTGCCCGATGAACCCACAGCGAAGGTCGGAGAGGCCCCCGCCAAGCGTCGGATCGTTTTTACCCCGCCCAAATCACCCGACAAGGCCGCTCACGATGTCGTCGCGGTTCAGGACCTCAAGAGCGTCCCTCCACGCAAAAAAAAGATGCCTTACAACCTGATTTCGATTGTCCTGATCGCAGTCCTCCTGGCCGGGGCCATCATCTGGCGAACAATTCCCCACGCCACCGACATCAATGCCGCTAGCGCCCTGCCACTTCCAGCCTCAGAGCGCAACGTCCTGACAGTTCCCGACCAGGTTCTGGACCCAGGACAACCGATTGCCGGGTGGGATATTCATCTCGAGGATAAATACCGTCAGCGGGTGGGAGTCAATCTCGACCCGTTTAAGCAACCTTTCCCCTATCTGGTTTCTAAAAACAAAAACAAGGAAATCTTGCTCTCATCCAGTTGGATCGCCGTTCAACCCCGCCAAACCTGGCGCGTGGACGCCTCGTTTCAGAAGAAAAGCGATTTTTCCGGCGCCGTGGCCCTGGAGATAATCCTTCAGGACACAAAACACCAGATCGTCTCCAACTTCTTTATCCGCGAACCCGGCGCCCCGCTGGAAACAGGGCTTTCCAAAATTCAGGAAAAAATCATCATCCCTGAAGGTGGCACCATGATCCGGGCACAAGTTCGCGGTAAGTTTGAGGGAAACATTCTGGTGCGGCATTTGCAGCTAAACCTCCCTCCGACTGCGGGCACCACGCCCGTAACCCCAACCTCCACGGGAACCCCTGCCGCATCAGACGACAAGTGGACTCAAAAAGTTAAATAGTTCCCCCGTCACTGATTCTTTAATTGCACTGATTAACTAGTCTATGTTAGTCATTAGTAATGCGCTATGCCTTTATCTCGGACATCCACGCCAACCTCCAGGCCTGGCGGGCCGTACACATCGATATCCGTAGTAACCATGTGGACTATATACTGTGCCTCGGCGATGTGATCGGCTATGGTCCCTCGCCTGCCGCCGTGCTGAATGAAGTCCACGCTCATGTGGATGCCTTTGTGCTCGGCAACCACGACGCAGCGATCAGTGGACGGATGGACGACTCCTCGTTCAATCCCCATGCCCGAGAGATGATCCGATGGACAGCCGCCAGACTTAACCGAAAAGCCTCCACTTTTCTCTCATCCTTTCCGCTGACACTGGTCGGCAACGGATTCCGTTGCGCTCATGGCGAATTCTCACGACCGGCCAATTTTGACTATGTCCTCAATCCGGAAGACGCCCTGCCATCCTGGCAGGCAGTGGACGCGCCCCTCCTTCTGGTTGGCCATACTCATGAGCCGGCCTTCTACCTGATCGGACCAAGCGGCGTGCCCCGACAGGCGGAGGTTCAGGATTTCGAGATCGAACCCGGCAAGCGCTACTTTGTCAATGTCGGCTCGGTGGGCTGCCCGCGCGATGGAGATCCTCGCGCCAGTTACTCGATTTACGATACCCAAGCCAGGGCTGTTTTTTGGCGGCGGGTTCCCTTTGACCTTAACAGTTATCGAACTACCGTGATCCGCGCCGGCTTGGATCCCGCCCAGTGCCACTTTTTGAACGACGATCCCCTGGCCAAAGTCATCCCCATTCGGGACTTGCTGGACTTCACCCCGCCCACCACCGCTGAAAAAACAGTCCAAAATGCCGTGGCTGTACAGGATGTCACAACCATGAGGCGATCCCTCCGACAGTGGAAGATGCTTTTTTTGTTATCTCTTTCGATCATCGTGGCGACCCTACTGATCTCGCTTCGGCCCCGGCAGGAACAAGGGGACAATCGCACCGTCATCGGATGCGTCCCACCCCCCATCGACTCAACCATCAGGCCAACAAAATCCAACCTGCTCGTTATGCCTGATAAACTAGTTTATCATGGAGACGAAATTCCAGGGTGGCAGATTCAACTCGACGATTCGCGCCACCAAGCCACCTCCGTCATAGCGCTGAAGAACGAAGGTCTTTGCCTTCAACTCGAGTCGAAAAATAACGACGCGGGAATAACTCTTTCCTCGCCTGTGATTCAAGTCAGTCCGGGTCAAGGCTGGAGCATGGGTGGATTGTTTAACAAGAGCGACCCCTTCGCGGGAAGCATCGTCATGGCTATCACACTTGTCAGGCAAGGCCTCAAAGGCTATGAAACCAACCTCAATTTTTACATCAAGGAGCCGTTTCTGGCACGGGCGGATGGGTGGATGAAAATACGCCAGGCTTTTCGCGTACCGCCCGGCGCTAAAACGATACAACTTCAGATCAGGGGCACATTTCAGGGAACGGTTCGCGCCAGGGATCTGTCGTTGGAATGCACCGGCGTGAAACCCACGCCCTGAATAAATCCCTTAACCCGCAGGGTAAGGATCTTCATCATCGGGGTCACTGGCGCGAAAATTCACCTCCGCTTTGGTATCCAGATACCCCTGCAAGATGACTTGTGCGGCAAGTTTGTCGCGGACTTCCTTGCGACGTCCGCGTGACACGTCGGCAGCCACCAGCATCCGTTCCACCAGACTGGTGCTCAAGCGTTCATCCGTGGTGTCAACCGGCAACCCGCTGGCGATCCGCAACAATTCCACAAACTTGCCCGCCTCCAACGCCATCGGCCCGCTGGTGCCATTCATATTGATCGGAATCCCAACGACAATTTTTTCCACGGCCCGTTCCCGGGCAATACGACACACCACGGTGACTGCCTCCTCCACGGAGCGAACCGTTTCAACAGAAAGCGGTGTTGAAAGCATAGCCATGGGATCGCTGATGGCAACGCCGACCCGCTTCGTTCCGTAATCTATGCCAAGGATGCGTCCCATGTTTAGCGATTCAATTCCCGGATCAGCACCAACCCGTCCAGCGTCAGTTCAGGCAAAATATCAACCGGAGTATCAAGCCCCTTCAGGGCCATGCCAGCATAGCCGCCGGTAGCGCAAAATCGAATGCGCCGCTCTTTCATTCCGGCCTTGATGTGGCCAAGAAGTTCACGAACCATGCCGCGATAGCCGACGATGACGCCAATCTGCATGGCCTCGTTCGTGCTCCTTCCGATATTCTTAAAACGTCCACCCAGTTCGATCTGAGGCAATAAAGCCGTACGCTCGGCTAGGTAATCGGTCATCAGAGGCAGGCCGGGGGCAATGACGCCACCCACGTACCGCCCGTCGCCGGTAATCACATCGAAGGTCAGGGCCGTTCCGAAATCAGCCACAATCACGGCGTTTCCATATCGTTCCCAGGCGGCGGCGGCGTCCGCCAGGCGATCAGCGCCGATCGTCTCAGGCTGGGGATAATCCACCTTGATGTTCAGGTTGATCCGGTGCCCGACCACCAGAGGCGCCTTGCCGCAAAGCTTTTGAAGCACTTGTCCCCAGAGGGGATTGAGTCCCGGCACCACCGAACAGAACACCGCATCTTTTACCGGCCGCCCAGCCGCCACCTTGCGTAGAAGGGCCATGATCTTGCGTTCTTCACGCCCCTCGCGGGTCGGCATCCGTCCCTGCCGCACAATCCGCCGTCCATGGGCGAGACCGATGTGGGTGCTCGTGTTACCGATATCGACGACAAAAAAGATGTCCATTTATTCCAACTCCAACGAAAGATCCGCCGCCGGCGATGAATGGGTTAAACCACCAATTGAAATCGCATCCACCCCCGTTGCGGCGATGACCTCAACCGTGGCCAGTGTTACACCGCCGGACGCCTCCAATTGACATCGCTTCGCGCAAATCTCAACGCAGGCCTTCATCCGGCCGGGCTCCATGTTGTCGAGCATGATCCACTCCGGCTTCGCCCGTAAGGCATCACGCAACTCATCCTCGGACTCCACTTCCACCTCGACGGGAATGCCGGGAAACCGGGCCCGCGCCGCGACAACAGCTTCATGGAGGTTGCTGATCCCGGCCGCCTGCCATAACCGGCGGTGGTTATCCTTGATGAGGACCATGTCATACAACCCCATCCGGTGGTTGGTTCCCCCGCCGCAGGTCACGGCATATTTTTCCAGAATGCGCAACGTGGGCGTCGTCTTCCGGGTATCGAGGATTTTCGTCCCAAATGGCTTTACCTTATCCACAAATTGCCGGGTGCGGGTGGCAATACCCGTCATCCTCTGCATAAAGTTGAGGGCCGTCCGCTCACCGGTCAGAATACCACGAATGGGGCCCTCTATCGTCATCAACACCTGGTCCATCGTGGCGACCGTCCCATCCGCCACCACGCATTTACAGCGGAGGCTCGGATCCACGCTTGAAAATACCGCCGCCGCGACATCGCCCCCGGATACCACATAGTTCCCCCGGGAGAGAATCAACGCCTTCCCCCGACTGGTTTCAGGCACCACGGACAACGTGGTGACATCGCCACCGCCAATATCCTCAGCCAAAGCCCGCCGGATCAGGTCCTGCACAACCGGATTATCAACAAGTGTGTTCACCCAACCCTCCACTCGCTGGGCATGAAGCAGATGCCTTCAAAGTTCTTATCCGACTCCACGCCAATCGCGAAGGCGTTGTCCATCCGGTGATAATTCACTTTATGGTCTGCCGAATGAACCGAGAATGAGAAGAAATAGGTGCCGCGAGCCAGATTCAAGCTCGGGATCTTCAAGACGACATGCCCCGAGCCCGACAGCCCCGGAATCGTCACGGCCGCAATCTCCGTATTGCTCCCATGAACGAGGCGTCCAGCCTCATCACTGATCCCAAAGCCGAAAACCGAGCGTCCCACCGGCGTCTTCACCTCGTAACCCAGGCGCACGGTCAACGGCTGCCCCCATGAGAATTTAGTGGAGGCATGACCCGCCTCATCCGAAAACTCGGCGCCCGTCAGAATCACCTCGCGCGTGCCCCATTCCCGACTCCGCTCGGAGCTGGCCTGATTCCGCCAAAACGTCTCATACTGGCCCACCACCTTGCCTGGGTCACCATGGCCCAATACCCGGCCATGATCCAAGAATAGAATCTGATCACTCACCGATTGGATAGTGCCCAGATCGTGCGAGATGATCAGCATGGTCTTTTTCTGCTCACGAAATTCCGACATCCGGCGGAGACACTTGCGCTGAAATGAGGCATCTCCCACGGCCAGAACCTCATCCACCAACAGGATGTCAGGATCCACCTCGACCGCCACGGCAAAGCCCAGCCGGACATACATGCCCGATGAATAGTGTTTAACCGGCTGGTCAATGAACTTGCCAATATCGGCAAACTCAAGAATGGCATCCAGCCGGCGATTCATTTGCGCCCGCGTCAACCCCATGATGGCACCAGCCAGGAAAACATTTTCACGCCCCGTCAGGTCGGGATGGAACCCGGCGCCCAGTTCGAGCAGCGATGAGATGACGCCTGTGGTCTTGATCGCACCCTCGGTGGGCATCATGGTGCCGGCAAGCACCGACAGGAGCGTACTCTTTCCCGCCCCGTTGGCGCCGATCAAACCTAGGGTGGAGCCCCGCTCGACTGTGAAATTAATATCCTTCAAGGCCCACAGGTCGCGCTCGCTCCCCGGCGCATGGATCATGTCCATGACCATGGACTTCAAGGTGCGGCCTCCCGAACTCCGTAACCGGAACCGTTTACCCACCCCTTCAACCTGTATGGCAATGTCGCTCATGTCACAATTCGTCCGCAAAACCGGGTTGGAGTTTCTGGAAAATCAGAATACCCGCCACAAAAACCACCACCGTCACGCCCACCGATATCGCCAACGAGTTGAGGGAAGGCAGCGGACTGCCCAGCAGGGCGGTCCGGTAAAGCGACAGGATGCCGGCCATCGGGTTCAGGAAATACAACTGGCCAAGAATCGGATATTTGCTGGTAATTGAGGAAATCATGGAGACGTCATAGACTACCGGTGTCAGGAAAAACCAGGCCATCGTGAAGATACCGGTCAAATGCTGGACGTCACGAAAGAAAACATTCAAAGCGCTGAGCGCCAGACTGACGCCCGTGCAAAGCGCCAGATGGGCCAGCATGGCCAGCGGTAGCCACGCGATTTCCCGGAACTGGGGACCGACGAAAAGCAGGTAGACCAGCATCACCAGCAGGGAGAGGACAAAATTGACGAAATTCGCCAGCACAATGGAAAAGGGCAGCAAAATCCTTGGGAAACAGGCCTTTTTGACAAGATTGGCGTTGCCGATGATGGCGAAGGAGGAGTCGCCCAGACACATGGCGAGGTATTGCCACACAAAAATACCCGATACCAGCACGGTCATGGGCATGGGGAACTTCATGATGATTTTCATGAAAACGGCATAGATGGCAATCAGGAACACCGGACCCAGCAGGGTCCAAAGAAACCCCAGAACCGATTCCTTGTAGCGAATCTTGACGTTCCGGGCCACCAACATGGCAAGAAGATCCCGGCGCGCCACAATATCTTTAACCAACCCAATCATAGTCGCCAGAGTGTAAGAGGAGTCCCTCCCGAAAACAATCCCGAATCCTTTGGCGCACACTCGTTCTTGACTCTGAGGGACATCTGCCGCAATAAAGAGGGATATGAATGCCAAACCTGTGGTGGCTTTGACAATGGGCGATCCGGCCGGCGTGGGGCCGGAACTGTGCCTGCGCATGCTGGCAGACCCGGTCGTTTCAGCCTGCTCCACCCCGGTGATCTTTGGCGACACAGGCCTTCTGCGGCAGGTGGCCACCGCCACAGGGCTCCCCTTCCCGAAAAACGAGGGGCTCCGGGACATCCGCTGCGAGGAAATGGATTCTGTCATGCCGGGCAACCTCTCGGCGGCCTGTGGCGCGGCGGCTTACCGATGTATCGCGGCCGCCATCCATGAAGCCATGGCCGGTCAGGTAAAGGCGATCGTCACGGCGCCCATCAACAAGGAAGCGCTCCATCTGGCGGGGGTGCCCTACCCCGGGCACACGGAAATGTTCGCCAAACTGACCGGCGCCAAACGAACCTGCATGATGCTCAGTTCTGAACAAATCACAACCAGCCTCGTCACGACTCATACATCCCTGGCTTCGGTTCCCGGCAAACTGAGTGTAAGCGGCATTTTGGATACCATTCGTCTTACGGCCGATACCATGAGGCGGTTGCGCCAGTGTGAACCGCGACTGGTGGTCTGTGCCCTTAACCCCCACGCGGGCGAGCACGGGCTATTTGGCGACGAGGAAGCGCGTTTGATCGAGCCTGCGGTAGCTCAAGCCCTGCTGGAGGGCGTGAGCATTGAAGGACCACTCCCCCCCGACACCGCATTTCTGCCCGACCGGCTAGCCAACACCACAGCCTATATCTGCATGTACCATGACCAAGGGTTGATCCCCTTTAAGATGCTCGCCTTTGAAACCGGGGTCAACATCACCCTCGGCCTGCCCATTACCCGCACCTCGCCCGACCATGGCACGGCCTTTGACATCGCCTGGACAGGAAAAGCCAATCCCACCAGCATGCGCCAAGCCATTTTGTGCGCAGTAAAACTGGCAACTTAACAAGGAGATCGCCATGAAAGTCGTTGCATTTAACGGAAGTCCCCGCCCGAACGGAAACACCTCCATCCTGATCAAACAGGTATTCTCAGTCCTTCATCAGGAAGGCATCGAAACAGAACTGATCCAAGTGGGAGGCCATCTCCTGCATGGATGCGTGGCCTGCTACCAATGCGGCGTCAATAAAAACGGACGCTGCGTCCAACAGGATCCGGTCAATGACTGGATTCAATCCATGCGGGAGGCTGACGGAGTCATTCTGGCCTCACCCACCTATTTCGCCGATGTCACCTCGGAATTGAAGGCGCTGATTGACCGGGCGGGTTTTGTGGCGCGGGCCAATGACGGCTTTCTCAAGCGCAAAGTTGGCGCCGCCGTGGTGGCTGCCCGCCGGGCCGGCGGCATTCACGTATTCGATACCATCAACCACTTCTTCCTTATCCAGCAGATGCTTGTCCCCGGTTCCTGCTACTGGAACATGGGCTTCGGCCGCGACCTGGGCGAAGTCAACAAGGACGAAGAAGGCCTCAAAACGATGACCATCCTAGGCGAAAATATGGCCTGGCTGCTGAAGAAGACGCGATCATCATAATGATGCTCGCCATTAGCGTGCTGGTGTTCTGTCGGCTTCTCTTACCAGCCATAGAACGTCAGCTCTTCGGAATAAACAATTTCTGGCCGACACGAAGCGTATCCGATTTCATATTGTTGGCTTTTTTGATTGAACTCGATTTTACCTTATACGCGGCAGCAATGGCTGACAAGGTCTGCCCGGCTTCAACCACATGCTCGACGCCCACTTGGGCGGAACCGCCGCCACCATGGCCGGACGAAGCGTGACCTGAGGATCCCCCGCTGGACGAACCGACAATATTCGCCACCTGGCTCACAATCTGTTTTCGATCCGCATCGCGGGCCGCTGACAAGGATTGGACCTGCCTCTCAAGCGTATCCAGCCGGTTCCGAACCACCAAGTCTTCCCGGGGTGCCCCCTTGATGGAGCCGACATCCCGTTGCAAATTCTGCTGCTCCAACTCGATCCCGCTGATCTTTTCCTGTATGCGCTGCACATTCTCTCGCAGTTTTTCCATATCCGCCTGCTGTTGAGCCATGGTGTTCTGGTCAACCATCGTCACACATCCGCTGCTCATCACCAACATAATGCCTGTCAAACCGACAAATAATGCTTTCATAGACTATCCTCTAAATTAACTCATATGGAATCAGTCTCTATCAAACCATAGTCCGCTTACTCAAGGAATAACAGAACCCGCCTTCACCACCTGATCATCGTGCGACGGCTGAATCGACTCACCGGGCTCAACAATCAAAAAGCGGTCAGTGTCCCATCGGCCATCGACAAAATCCTTGATCAGGGACGCATCCCCGGTGAGTTCATCGCATCCCCAGCCCAACCACTGGGCACATTCACGGGTAAACTCGATATGCCGTGCATTGTCACCCATTCCGAGATCGACATAGGCGGCATTGTTATACTCTTTCATCCACCGCTGTTCCATCTCCATCAGGTAATCGGCGTTCTCTTCCCCGTATTTTTCCGAATACTCCTTCCGCAACAGATCGAAACGTCCTTTCCCCGGCTGTACGGAACACTCAATCCAACCCGGGGTATACCAATAGGTTCCGGGATGGGCGTCGAAATAGGCCCGGTAGCGCTCCTTGGATCCCAGAAAGAAAGTGATACAATCATGCGCCTTCGGGATCACCAGTTTCTTTCCTCTGGCAACCACGGATGCCGCCCCATTGCTGCACAACCCATACCCGAGCAAAATGGCGTCACATTCGTCTGGGGCTTCATCAACCGCCTTCTGAAGCTGCTCCCTGAGAAGTTCCGGCGTATTATGGAGCCCTTGCTTCACGAAATTAAACGTGAATAAATGCGGCGAGAGGGAGGTGAAATAACACAACTCCCGCCACAGCACATGACACGCAATTAAATGAAATCTCCTGTGAAATGCTAATGAATTTGGCATATTGCTTTCACTGGGGACAGTATGAGAACACAATATCTCCACTCCTTAAGGGCGCAGAACTGATAAAGACGCATATGGGTTTCACAGGGAGAAAGATAATGGCGCGCAAACAGAAGATCAAGAGTGAACGGGGAGCATGCTAGATACCGGGTGTTATAGAACGTCCTCGTGCGTTCTACTTCATTCCGCGGATGCGGATCTCGATCTGCGGGTCACTCTTCAGCAGATCCCTTAGTATTGATGGATCCGTCTCGCCATAGTGATACGGGTACAGGATTTTCGGCCTGAACGCCTTGGCTGCATCCGCAACCATCGCCGGCGTCATCGTATAGGGCAGATTCATAGGCAGAAAGGCCACGGCAATTCCCTTCAAGGCTTTCATTTCCTGCGTGTTCTCGGTATCCCCGGCTATGTAAATGCGCCGGTCACCGAATGTGATGATATACCCGTTCCCCACACCTTTCGGGTGAAACGGCAACCCGTCATTACGCTTATGGATCAAGTTGTACGCCGGCACCGCCTCAATCCGCACCCCTTTTACAGTCTGTACAGTTCCGTTCTTCATCACGATGCCGCCGCCGACTTCCTCTGCACAAGACGCCGTGAGTACAACCGCTGTGTTCGTTGTCCGAATCATTTTGATCGCGGCCGGATCCAGATGATCGGGGTGTTCGTGAGTGATCACAAGAATGTCGGCCTTCGGAAGTTTGGAGTAATCCGTCAGCTTGCCACAGGGGTCAACATGGATGATTTCGCCTTGGAACGAAAACATCAGAGACGCGTGCCCGATACAGGTGATCTTAAGGTCGCCTGCCGATGTGGACAGGACATCGGACTTAGGCTGACCCTGTGCCAGGGCAACACTGGCGAAACAAATCGAAACAATGGCCAACAAACTGACTTTATTCACGTCACCACCCCCTTGCTTACGATTCCAGGGTCATCCCCCATGGCGCTTGATGATCACCGCAGTGATATCGTCCTGGATGCCTTCCGGTAAGCCAAACCGCCTCACTTCATCGAAAAGAATCCGAATCATGTCTGCAGCCGGACGTCCACGCTCACGCTGTAGGATTTCCAGCGTGCGCGAAACCCCGAATTCTTGTCCGTCCGGCGAACAGGCTTCCAGAATTCCATCGGTCAGAAAAAGGGCAAGATCGCCTTCCTCCATATGAACTTTGCATGACACAAGACTCTCCGCCTCCGCGTCAATGCCAAGAGCTGGCGCCGTGGCGCTCAATGTCTCTTTGATCCCACCGTCAGGCGCGAGAATATACCCCGCCGGATGACCCGCATTGATCACATTCAGGATGCCTTCTGCAGGAGTCAGCCGGGCGATCAGCATGGTGATGAACCGATCACTACCCAAATCCGCTAGCAGGAGGTGGCGGGTTCGGGCCATGAGATCTTCAAATGCCCAATTCACGAGCGTCAGCGCCCTCAGGTAGGCGCGGACGTCGGCCATGAGGAGAGCGGGTCCGAGTCCATGCCCGGTAACATCCCCGACAACAACGTAAATGTCGCCGCCCGGGCAGGTGATGAAGTCATAATAGTCGCCGCCTGTGGCCTCGGCGGGACAGGAGGCCCCCGCGATATCATAACCGGCTTCTCGCGGCATCTCGGTCGGACAAAGTTGCTTCTGAACTTCGCGGGCTATGCGAAGTTCCTCCTCTCGCGCCATAAGCGTACGCTCTGCCACCCGGCGAGCGCGGCGATCCTCGGCATCCTGCAACTCACGATCCACCGCACCAACCAAACGGGCAAGATTGTCCTTCATCAGGTAGTCCTGAGCACCCGCCTTCATGGACGCCACGGCCACCTCATCTCCGATGCTCCCGGAGACGATCAAGAACGGAACGTCTACATCGCAAGACCTCACAATTTCCAGAGCCTTGATGGAACTGAAGTGAGGCATGTTGTGGTCCGAAAAAACGATATCCCATTTCTGCCTGCTTAACGCGGCGGTGAGTTCAGAAGCGTTGTCAACACGGCAGAATTGCGGATCATAGCCCCCTCGCCGCAGATGGGCCAGCAACAGGATCGCATCGCATTCCGAATCCTCAATGATCAACGCTTTAAGATTCTTGTTCATGGCTTTTACACGAGGCTTGCAAGCAGTTCAGAAATACCTTCGGGAGGAAGAACATGGGTAGCCGCCCCCAGGCGAATCGCCACACCGGGCATCCCGTGAATCACCGAACTCTCCTCATCCTGAACAATCGTTAGCGCCCCCTTGTCTTTCATGCATTTGAGTTCTTCCGCACCGTCGTTTCCCATGCCCGTCAACAGGACGCCAACGGCTGAAGCACCATATACCCCGATCACGGATCGGAACAGAAACGATACGGCGGGCCGCAGGCCGTTTTCCTCGGGTTCAAGACTCAGAAGAATGGTGTCGTCGGCCTTAATCCCCATATGAAAATCGTCCGGGGCCAGATACACATGACCGGGTAAAATCGTCATGCCTGAACCGGCAACGTTAACCGGGAACCCCGTCGAACTGCCAAGCCACTCGGTCAGGCCCTGTACAAATCCTGACGAGATATGCTGCACAATCAGGATCGGAACAGGAAACTCCTTGGGCAGGTTTTTTAAAATGGACTGCACGGCTACGGGCCCACCGGTGGAGGCGCCCATGGCCACCAGCCCGACAGGTCGGCGAGATCCCTGACGAGATCCGGCCGGGGTCAGGGCGCGCCCCCCCGCCGAAGGCTTCCTGCGCAGGCGTTTCACAAGTTTTATCCCCGCCATTTCCTTGAGGGTTCGCATCAGAATCGCCATTTCAGCCTGAAATTGCGGATGCCCCGGGCCGACGGGCTTTTTGACGAAGGCCACAGCGCCCACGTCGAGGGCCATGAACGTCTTGTCGATTTCCCCGGGCTGCGTGCTGGAGCTGCAGATAATGATGGGGATGGGGTCGGTTTCCATAATCCGCCGCGTGGCCTCATAGCCGTCCATCACCGGCATCATGATATCCATGAGGATCACATCGGGCCTCCGGTTCGCGATGAAAGCCAGAGCCTGCAGCCCATCACCGGCCACTCCGATGACCAGCAACCCAGGATCCGTTTTACACAAGTACGTGAACAATTTTTGTTGGATGGGGGAGTCATCCACAATCAAAACGCTGACGGGCTTCGGTTCCATGGTCACAATACCTTTTTGAGCGCCTCAAGGAGGTCGCTCTGGTCAAAACTGCTCTTCACAATATAGGCATTCGCGCCCGCCTCCATGCCACGCAAGCGATCCTCCGGCGAGGAGCGTCCGGTGACGAGAATGACCGGTTTGCCGGCCACCCGCGAATCAGCGCGAATCCGGGCCATCAATTCAAACCCATCCATCCGCGGCATCTCGATATCCGATACCACGGCGTCGTACTCCCCGACCTGCATGGCGTTCCAAGCCTCTTCGCCGTCTACGCTGGTTTTTACCACGTATCCCGCCGACTCCAGGATGCTTTTGAACAGCATTCGGGAAATAATGGAATCCTCAACCAAAAGAACTCTTTTCAGAGCGGCGGGTATCACGGCTTCAGAGCCCTGTCGGAATGGTTGCCGCACCACGGGGTGCGCGGCAGATGCCATCAAATCGGCCACATTGAGGACTGGCACGACCTTCCCTGAAGCCAGAATCGTGGCTCCAGCCACATTGCGTACGCGCGAGAGCGGCTTGAGTAACCGCCTTACCAGCACTTCTTCCTCATTCAAAACTTGATCCACACCGAACATCACACGCCGACCGGATTCCTCCCTCAACAGAACGTACGCCAAAAGCGAATCTACGGGGGCTTTATCCGGCACTTGAATTTCCAGCACATCGGACAACCACACAAAAGGGGTTGTCCGCCCCTCGAGCAAGATGACCGCCTGATTCTCCCCAGTGGTGACCTGATCCCTTCGGACCCGCCCCACACGCTCAACTTTGGTCGATGGAATAATGAAGCACTGTGCCCCAACCTCCACAAAGGCACCTCGGAAGGTGGCCAGCGTGAGCGGGAACACCATACGGAACATGCTCCCCTCGTGGGCTTTGGTTTCCACGAAAAGCAGCCCTCCCAGTTTCTCCACCCGTTCCTTGACAATAGCCATGCCAAGCCCGCGTCCCGATATGGAGGTGACTATCGGGCTGGTGGAGATGGCCGATCTGAAAATCAAGTCAATCGCCTCTTCCCGACTGAGACGCGCAACGTCCTGTTTCGAGAGGATCCCGCGTTTGACGGCAATCGCCTTCACCGCCTCGACATCCACGCCACCGCCGTCATCCCGAACAACGAGCTCCACTTTCCCGGCATCAACCGGGGACACCTCAACCAGAATTGTCCCCCGCACCGGCTTCTTCCTCTGCTGCCGCACCTCTGCTGTCTCGATCCCGTGATCAACGCTATTACGAACCAGGTGAATGACGGCATCCTTGAGTTCCTGCAAGATGTGTTTCTCGATCTCGATATCGCCGCCCCGGATGATGATATCCACCTCTTTACCCTGGTCGCGGCTCAGGTCACGCACCAATTTCGGCAACCTCTCCAGCAGGGTGTTGCTGGGCAGCATCAATAGTTTTTTCGATTCACCCAGAATCAAGTCCACCAGCCGACTGACGGTGTTGTCATCCTGCTCGGACTTGCTGGACAAGGCTGAAAGCATGGCTTCAAGAGTGGCGACGTTATCCTGTGTCCGACTCATCCATTCCGCAAGCCGGGGGGGAACTCTGGACCTAACGGCGGGATCGCTCATCGCTAGATTGATCCGCCCACCTTCACGGCTCAATTGTTCCACGGCCAGAAAAGCCTCCCGCAGGGTTTCAACCCGGTGATGGGTCGTCAATTTCACCGCCAACATTTCCTCGAGCCCCAGCATCAGATTTTCAAGCCTGGAGAGAGGCATCCTCACTGTCTCTTCGCTGCCCGCATGTATCTCGGGGAGCGAGTCGCGTGTCGCCGGAGGGGGCGATGATGCCGGAGCGCCAGACACCGAGCCGGACAACCGCTTGATCATGACTGACAGCGGCTCGGGATCCAGAGTCCCCGAGGTTGACATTATCCTGCGGATCAAATCCACCGACGCGTGCAGGGTGTCAAACGCAGATTGATCGCACTTCACCCCATTTTTTTTGAAGGATGCAAATACCGTTTCCATGGCCTGACACAGAGATTCGATGTCGGTGTAGTTGACGGCGCGAGCTTCCCCCTTCAGATTGTGGGTGTTCCGGTAGACCCGCTCCACAATGGGAGTCTGCTGGTCCGGCGATGCCGCCTTCTCCAACTCCAAGAGATCGGTCGTGATGGCCTGGAGACGTTCAAGGGCTTCGCTGGCGTACTCGGCCCTAAGCGCCTCAAGCAGTTCCTGTTCCTGGGGTTTCATGAGCCTCACACCTTGTATTGCACGACCAGACGCTGAAGTCTCTGGCCCAACTCCTTCAAGTGCTGCGCCGTCAGCTCGAGTTGCCGGGCGCTCGTCACGGTATGTATGGTTCCCTGCCGGATGCATTGCATGGCCGCCACCACCTGGTCCATACCGACCATCTGTTGCTGGCTGCTTTCGGCGATGTGGGAGGCGGATTCCGATGCCGCCGTCACACTGGCTGCCAGTGTCTCAATGGAAGCCCCGGCATGAACGGACTGGCCGACACCGACCTCCACGGCCTGACGCCCATGATCAATCGCCATGATCGCCAGATGCGTCGCCCTCTGGATATCATTGAGAATAGTTCCCACCTGCCGGGTTGCCCGCCTGGAGTGATCCGCCAGAACCTTGACCTCGTGAGCCACTACAGCAAACCCCCTGCCGCGTTCACCGGCCTTGGCCGCCTCAATAGCCGCATTGACGGCGAGGATGTTCGATTGCGAAGCGATGGCATTGACCGATGACATGATCTGGCTGATCGACTGGGTTTGATCATTCAGACGCATCATGCTGTTGCCGATCGCATTCATTTCCTCGCGGATGCGTTGTATGGTTGCGATGGTATCCTCTGTCGCCTTCCTGCCATCCTGTGAAATCCGGGCGGCATGCTGTGCGCTGGTGGCCACGAGCCCGGCATCCCGGGTGTTCATCCGGGCGGTCTGGCGAACCTCCTCAACCGTAGCGGTCGCCTCGGCCGTTGCGGTAGCCGTCCCCCCAGCCCCGGACGAGAGCCGGTCGCTGGAGTTCATGATCTCCCGGGAAACATCGAGCAACATCGCAATCCCATCGGAGAGTTCAGCCACGACCTGGGCCAGAGCCCGGGTACGGTCGACAACGCGCTGTTCAAGCTCCTCGTGGGCACGGCTGAGGGCGGCAGCCACCTCGCCCCGTTCGGCATCCACTCGTGACAGTTGACCGGCATTCCTGAGAATCAGCCAGCTTAGAATCGTAATCGTCACCAGCATGAAAATCGCCAACCCGAATTCGGAGCCATAAAATCCCCTCCGCTCGCCTTCCAACCTGAACCATCCTGCCACGCACAAAATGATCACAATGGCCGGCAACAGATGACGCGCCATCCTCCCGCCTCCCGTGTCGGATGACAGCAACCGCATGACACCGTGGTCGGGTCTTGCACATAGGATCCCGAAGGACAACACCTGGGTAATGATGGCGGTATGCAGGGACATGGGAACGTAGGTACTCACGGAACACAGTTCCCGGATCTGGTAGCCATACCCCAAAAGGGCCAGCAGGGAAATCAACATCGGCGGTAGAACCAGGAATTCCGTGTTACGGCCTCCGCTGCGACCCTCAACTTCGGCGAAAATAAGCGCCAGGCCCATCATGACAAACACAACGGCCGTACCCACCGCCATGAGGTTGTTTCCCAGCTTGGCATGATAGAGAATTGTGTCGACTCCCCCGGTCCAGTGGAAAAGGTAGCCCGCAATCCGGAGTAACCCCACCAGCATCACCACGGTCGCCAACGTCGCGGTCATCCGGCGCCGGAACGTTCCTCTAGCGCCAACGGTCTGAAGCAGCAGAACCACACCCGCAAGAATAAACATTACAGCCGATGCCGGGTTCATGGCCTTCACGCCGGGCACCAGACTTTTCAGAACCGCGATATCAAGGCCCCATCCGATCAGAATCAGGCACGGAACAACGATAGTAAAGCCGGCGGCAAAGCGGGAAAACGCTTTAAACCGGACGACCATCGAGGTGACTGGCGGCATGTTCATGAATCCTGCTCCTTGGCCTCCCCGTAGTGCCTGACCAGTTCGTTAAGTTTCTGTCCCAATTCATTCAGGTTCTGTACTGATATTTCGAGTTCTTTGGCGCTGACGACATTCTGCTCCGCCGCCTGCTTGATGCTCTGCATGGCAGTTGCCACCTGATCAATCCCGGTTAATTGCTGCTGGCTGGAGGAGGCGATCACGGTGACCGCCTGCGCCCCCTCGGACACGTTTTTCGCCAGGGCCAGAATGGATTCGCCGGCCTGCCCGGACTGCCGTACCCCGGTTTCCACAACCTGGCTGCCCTGCTCCGTAACCGTCACCGCTGTGGCGCTCGCTTTCTGGATATCCTTGAGAATCGTCCGCACATGGGCAGTCGCCTGCTTTGATTGGTCGGCCAGATTTTTGACTTCCTGCGCGACCACTGCGAACCCCTTGCCCTGTTCCCCCGCTTTGGCCGCCTCAATAGACGCATTCACAGCGAGGAGATTGGACTGTACCGCCAGGTCTTCAACGGTGTTGATGATTTGCTGGATAGCCTCCCCCTGTTCACTGAGACGGGTCATGCTTTCAGCCATGGAGTCCATCTGCAGGCGGATATGACGCATCCCCTCAGCCGCCTTCTCGGCGGCCTCTTTGCCCTGCTGAGAAATGTGGGCGGCCGCCATTGACTCATCAGCAATTTTGCGGGCTTTCTGGGTTGACATTAAAACCGTCTGCCTGAACTCACCCACCGTGGCCGTGGTTTCTGCCACCGCCGTGGCGGTTTCCGTGGCGGCTGTCGTCACCTGGGCGCTGAAAGACAAAATCTGCTTGGCTGATGACCCCAGAACGCCGACTCCCTCAATGATCTGGCCTGTCTGGATAAGCAGCGACTGATTAGCTTTCCGCAGGGCATTCTGCCCTCTCTGTATCTCGTCCAGCATCCGATTGAACGCATTGGTGAGGTCGCCCACCTCATCCCCCTGCCCGGCGCTCTCCGCGCGGAGGGAATAATCCTTCTGCTCCGAGATAAGCTTGGCGGTACTAGATAGCGCCAGAATGGGTTTCGAAATCAGGCTTTGGAGCGGAGCCGACAACATCAGAGTCAGAACAAACGCGCCCATCAGAACGATGACGACCGTACCCAGATAGAGTCTCAGCATTTCTCGAATCCCCTCCAGATCCACCCTGAGATAGATGCTGCCGACTCGCTTCTCGTTCAGGATCACAGGACGCACGAGCGCTAAGTGATCCATCGCGAAATGAAAGCCGTCCTGGCCGGGTTGCTCCGGAAAGACCACGGACTGGTTCTCCCTGGCATAGGAGGCAAACCTCCCCTTATTTCCCTTATACAAGCAGGCGGCAACAACATGAGGCTCCGCTCTCAACGCCTGAAGCGTTGTCTCAGCGGCCGCCACATCATCGAACTGCATGGCGGCGGTGCTATTCTGCGCCAGCACATCGGCCAAAATGCCCTTGTCACGTGCCAGACTCACCCGGAATGTTGACATTTCCTGGGCGATAAATGCGGAGCAGGCCACTATCAAGACGACGCTACTGATCAGGAAGATGATCAGAATCAGTTTTCGTTTAATGGAAAGATTGTGAAACCAGTTCATATTAACGGGCCTCCTTCACTGACTTCTGCTCCACGATCCGGGCCAGGCAGAGAAGTCTAGAACTAATCTTCAAGCCCTTTCGGTAGGCCGATTCCTTGTTGATTTCAAACCTGATCCGGTTGTTTTCTATGTAGAAATTCACAATTCCGCCGTGATCCGCAAATCCTTCCATCTCGCTGACCGTCAGAATCGGAACCTCCTCGAGGCGCTTGAGGATCAGGAACATCCGTTCTTTTTCAGAGCGACTGATAAAAAGCACATGACAGGATGTCACGTCATCAACACTTTTGAACCGCCGGATGACGACTCCATTCCCCTTAGCCTTTTCTTCCTTCACCGCTTGCTCCAACAATGGACCGAACGGGTCATCACCCAGCACCCCAATAGTGAGCGCCGCGCCGGGATCAGGGAAAGCCGATAGCGGCCATTCCACAAAATGGATGAAATTATTAAGAAACGCGGCTTTGACGGAGTACTCACTGACGGCGATGGGATTGGCCTTGCAGGGTGTGACGAAGACTCCCAGAATCCAACCCGCCACCAGTAACACGGATATCCAGCTTCTTAACCTATCCACAGTGAATGGGTTCATGATTAGAACCTCGCTTTCATGCCGATGACGCCGCTGAGGGTCTCCTGGGGAACCGCCGTACCATAAAGCCCCGCCAGCGCATAGTGATGATCAGTGATGTTCCGTATGTCCGCAAATAGATCAACCGACCTGGACAGATTGTACAACACATATAAGCCCGCCTCCCACGGAGTATGCAATTCGTCGCCCAAGGCACCGGCATCCGTATTCGCGGGGGTGGAACGGATGGCAAAACTGGGTGTGACAAAAAGTTTTGACGTCGCCGCCCACGTCAATCCCACCCGGCCGTTGTGCTCGGATATTCCCTGCAACCCCGTCGTCACGCCATTGCAGTCCATCTCAAATCGGGTGTATGAATAGGAGAACCACGGGCTGACCGTCCCGATCGTCGCCCGCCCATAGAGATCCATCCCTTCATTATGACTTGTGCCGCCGTTCGCCGACCGGATGAGAGATATGGGCTGGGTATGACCCGGATCCAGGTATACAGTCTCCACTTCATTCAAAGGAAGGTTCCGGTCAGAAATCTGTATCAGTTTATCCTGGTCGCCGTAATACAGCGCCAATCCAAGTTGGAAATTCCTGATATTGTAGTTGAAATCAACTTCATGCGTCCGCGAGGTTTCCGGCTTCAAGTCTGAATTCACTGTGCTGAGCTGAGTCGTGTTCTGATAAACATTGTCGGCAAAATAGGGAGCTGGCGAAATGTACGCCGTCGCAAACTTGTATTTGACCGTCAGGGTGTCCGCAGCATTCCAGATCAGGCCGGCCCTCGGGGTGAAAGACAGGTCGTCACACCGTGTGTCTTTGTCTAAGCGCGCCCCGGCAATGAGTTTCACCGTCTTCAGGATCTGCCAATCGCCTTCCAGATACCCGCCATAGGTCTCGTAGATCTCATGCCAGACCCGCGGAATCGTATAAGGCCCGCTGCCATCCGACATATAGTACGTGAATGAGCCTCCTTCGCCCATGATCTCATCGAGGGAACCGTGGGCACCGCCGGGCACCGTGCATTTCGGCACCACATCATAGGTGGCGGCAACAACGCCCGCAAGGAGCGACAGATCTTTGGTGAGATCAACCCGCACCGTTTCCTCGACCGCGTAGGAGGATCCATTGGCATATTTATAATCATTGTAGAACCATGAATTCGGGCGGGTGGAATCCTCCCAGATATAACGGGATGACGGATCGACCCTATAATGGTTGTAGGTGACCGCCGAATCCAGACGAACCTGATCGGAGATCTGAGCCACATATTTCGCCTCGGTGACAAACGAGGAATCCTCCCAGATGGCCTCGGGAATATAGCCGAAGGCTGGGGACATGCTCTCGGAACTGCTCCGCTTGGACTCCCGGTACCAGGTCTGCAACGAGAAATCACCGGCCTCCAAGCGCATAAAGCCATTGATTCCCAAGTCATGCCGCTCCGGCGTCAGGCCGGCCCCTTTCGGCCGGGCCACATCCAAATGATCCCGCCACCACCCGGGATACTCCTTATCCAAGCGCGTCAGGTCGGAATCGTGGTACTGAAGCGAACCGCTCAAGCGGACGTTCCCCGCCTTGTCCAGACTTCCCTCGAATATCCCCCACGCCTCCCTTTCGTTGTGGAGTCCTCCCGCCACACCGGCCTCCAGGCCCGCGTTCTTCGACGGCTTGCGCGTGATAATGTTGATGACCACACTCACCGCATCACGCCCATAGAGAGTGGATCCCGAGCCGTAAATCACCTCGATCTGTTCGGCGTTCCGCACGCTGAAATCATTGCGAAACGGAAAATTCTCGCCCCCGGGCGGATTGACGCGCATACCGTTGACCAGCACCACGATCTTGTTGTTTCCCACAATGCCACGGACGGCAACCTCCGTGCCGTCTTCCGAGAAATAATACCCCCGCGTATCCATTCCCGGCAGATCGCGAAGAACGTCTTTCAGGGTCGAGTAGCCGCGCAACTGGATGTCATTCGCTGTGATCACGATCACGGTGGCGGGTGCCTCGATCGTCTTTTCCTCCCGTTTCGAAGCGGTCGTCACGGTGGCAATCTCAACCTTCATCAACTCTTCCAGACTCAATTTATTCAAGTCTTTTGAACCCGGTTCCGCCTCCGGGGTGCTGGCCCAGGCAAACGATGCTGTCAGGATCATTCCGGCTGAGAGCAACCCGGTTGGAATCAAACTGTAGTTCCACCCCCATAACCGACTCATTCCGGAATTGACTGCGCCTCTTTTGATTCTATTCATGGCCATCTCCCGATCGTGTTTATTGCCTTTCCTCGTATGACCTTCATTCTGCTACGGCATTAAAATCTCTCTCCACGACTGGGTCATGCACCAGAAACCGTTTATCAGACGATATCCCAGGAATATCCAGTACGATAAGTCGGCCGTTGGCAACACCTTGAACCAAGAAACCCCGGATACCAGCCTTGGCGGGCTGGGATTCCTCAAGAGCCGGAAGCGGGAAGGAAGCCATCTCGGTGGCGGCATCCGTCAGAATCCCGAAGGCTGAGTCGGCCGACTCAACAATAATGACATGATCCGGGGGTGCTGCGGCACCCGCTGGAAGATCGAGAAACACCCGAAGATCTATAACCGCGAAAATGTCACCTCGCACGTTCATGATCCCGGCCACGAAGGACGGCGCACACGGCAGGGGTGTCAACTCCGTCACAGGGTGGACTTCCCGCACATACGCAATCTCTACAGCATAACGTTCATCCGCCAGGTTGAACACGACTACCTCCAGTATGGATTGATCATTCATGACTGGGTCTCAACCTCCATCAAGGAGGCAATCATATCGGTGAGCCTGCCAGCTGTCAACCCTTCCGAATGAGGCACAATATCTTCGGGTTCACATTGCCGGAGAAGGCGCAAGGCGTTGCCATAATGCCGACAGGCATCATGGTGCTTCTGCTGCTGGCGGACGGTGTTTCCCATCGCAAAATGGGCGAGTACAAAATCGGGGGCGATGAAAATACATCGGTGGTATGCCCGGGCGGCCTCGGCCACATTCCCCTGTTCGGATAGGATGACGGCCCGCAGGTAATGGCATGTGGGATCGAGGGGGTTAGCGGCAAGCGCCTGGCCACACCACGTCAATGCCTCCTCCAACTTACCTTGGTTTGCGAGTTCCTGCGCCATCGACTCATACTCATTACCCGGAAGGCACGGCGGCCTCTCCCCTTCACTTGTTCCCGGAGGTTTTGCAGCGGAGACCGGCGCGGCAGACAAGACCGATTCGGGCCTTTCTTGATCGGTTCGGCTCTTCTTGAAAAGGGACGCTCCTGGTATCCCGCAGCGGACCAAACCCGGTGTGCTGACGCAGTATGATTCGCAGGGGCTTACGGCCAACCAACCGCCTTCGGTCAGTGCAAGAGCCAGTTTCCCGACAACTTTTTCAGCCTGCTCAGGCGCGAAATACATCAGGACGTTGCGACACAGGATGAGATCCATCGCGTTGGTATCATTAAGCAGGGATGGATAGGTATCCTCGACCAAGTTCAAAGGGGAAAAGATCACCATCTTCCTGATGTCCTGTGCAATGGCGTACTGCCCTGTTCCCGTAACTGAAAAATATCTTTCCTTGAGCCAGTCCGGAGCATTGCGGAATGACCATTCCCTGAACTCACCGGCCTGGGCTTTCTGCAGAAAACGCAGATTAATGTCGCTTGCCAGGATCGTGATGTTCCAGTGGGACAGATCCGGAATCAACCGATGAACCAAAATCGCCAGGGAATAAGCCTCTTCGCCCGTGCAGCAGCCGACGCTCCACAACCTGAGCCGCTGCACCTTTCCACGCCGTGCAGACACAAACGAGGGAAGAATCTGCTCCTCGAGCAGGGTGAATAGATCTTTCTGCCTGAAAAAATAGGTCTCGCCAATGGTCAGGTAACTGGCCAGCACATTGATTTGTCCAAGATCCAGCGTGGCGGACATCATCCACCGGGCACAATTGACCGCATCATCAAAGCCGAATTCAATCCGTGCGGCCTCCAAGCCGCACCGGAGTTCAGCCCACCGCTCGGGCGGAAAATGCAACCCCATCCGTTCAGCCACAAAATCGCTGACTCGGGCAAGATCATCATCCGAGAGAGAGGCAGTCATAGACCTGCTTTCTTTGCCTCAAGACAGGATTTCGCCTGGATAAAGGCCAGCTCCATTTCATCCACAAGAGAAGGGAGTTCTGACCCCTGCTTTTCCCGGCCGGCCTTTTCAATACGGGCGCCCAGATCTTTCATCCGTATGACCCCCATGGTTCGGCCGTTCGAATGAAGCGAATGCCCCATCCGGATAACAGGTTCGAGATCACCGGTAGCCAGGCCAGCACGTGCCTCCCCAATGACCTTTGGAGCAAATATCAGGAAGGCGTCCACCATCTCGATAACGAACGGTTTTCCGCCTAGTTCGATCAGGGCTTTGAACGAGACCTCATCAATGATGTGTTCAGTCTCCATTACAAGGTTTCTCCCCATGAACTTACAAATGAATAAGGGGGTAAAGTTCCGTGATTTCTACCGTCAGCCATCTCCCCGATAATCATTGTACCGCTGGTTCATGACTCGTTTTTATCAAAATAATAACAACAGTCAAGCCACTAGCCCCCATTTGACGACTATGCGCGGACACATATACGTGCATCAGCATCAGGGAAAATGCAAAAGAATATATCAGTAAATATGGAGCACCCGTTTTATAATCAACGCGAACGGAATCACAATCACCAGGTACCCTATAAGCCATGGCGCAAGCCCAAAGGCCCGAATACCCGGAATGAATCCAAAAAGCTTCAAGGGGGCGAGGCCGAACTCGATCGCTTGAATGCCACTGTCAGGACCCAAGATCACCCATTGCTGCTCGTAGCGTTTCTGTCCAACCAGAAGAGGCGCTTTGTAAACCTGCCCATTAAGCACAAATTGCAGATCGTAGGGCTTGTCAGAGGCTTGAGCGCTGACCGTCCAGACCGCCGCCCCGCCAAGTTGAGCCACCGATCCCATTTTTCTTTGGAGCCATTCATCCCCTTTTTCCCACCACGTTGTGGCCGGAACCGGCATATCCTCTTTCACCGGACGAACCCATCCTTCTTTAACCTTGAGACCATCCGACGGAACCAAATGGACAACATTGCCTATCGTTGCAGTGCCGAAATAAGCTTTCACCGTCACCCACTCATCCGCCTTGGGCGGCAGGAACGCGATACGACCGAAGCACCAAGTCGCCAACAAAATGATAGGGAGCAGCGCCCACAGCAACGGCGCGCCCTCCTGCTTCATGCTCTTCATCTTAATTTGCGCCTGAGTCTGTTGATACCGCTTCACCGCCTCGATATTATTTTCCTTTTTGGCGACAGCCGTCAGTTGGTTCAAACGGATGGTGTCGTCATTGGCACGCTTTAGCCACCCCTGATCTGACGCCCATTTTCGCGTGATCACCATCACAAACGAAGTCATCGCGGCTACCGAAAACAAAGCCAGGTCGCGCGGCAGGTACAAGACCCACCCGAAAACATAGTCCATGGCCAAAACCAGCCAGTTGTTAATCATTTCAACAATAATCATTTGTTAACCCCATTCTGCCGGGAGGGTTGTTTGACAATGGTGATCATACCGCGGTTGCCATCCACGCGAATGGTTGCCCCATGCGGGATGCGGCGCATGGCGTCGTGGCATACAATCGCCGGTATACCGAAATCGCGCGCCACAATCGCGCCATGGCTCAAGATCCCGCCCTGTTCCACCACGAGGGCCCGGGCATGAACGAATAGCGCCGTCCAAGCCGGGTCAGTGGAGTGGCACACCAGCACATAATCCATACACAACCCCGTCGCCTCCATCGGGTCGTGGACGATTTGGGCCACCCCGGTGGAAACACCCGCGGCAATGGCATCGCCATGCAACTCATTCGTGGCCTCGTATGTCTTGGGTATCCCCAGGGTGGAAAGATCATTCGAATCCAGCACTTCCGCCATGTCCAAACTTTTGGCCGCCTGCCAACGCATCTTTCTCGTTTCCAGGCGTTCCATCAAAGTCTCACGCGACGACTCGAATTGTTTCAACTCCGCCAGGTTCAGGAAAAAGACATCCCGGCCCAAGCCCCACCGTTTGCCCAACTCAACAATCGCCAGCCGGATGCATTCGTACCCCATCATCAGGCAGTGCTTGCCTTTCTCACGGTACGGCAGGAGCGCCTGGGCATCCTTCAAGTCCGCCAGAATCTCTTCTAGAAAGCTACTTCCGCCCCACTCTGCCAGCATCGCTGGCAAGGCTCGCTCCTCGGCGTTCCGCCGCTCGGCATTTTCCATATGCATGACGCTTGGCTCAACAACATTGCCGGACGTAAAAGCGCCCAGCACCTGACTGATGTACGTATCGTCTTCCCTCCAGCGGGGTCGCGCCAATTCCATTTCCTCCACCGTGCGATGTCCAAAGACATCCAGAAACTCCGCACGAGTGCGCTTCCCACGGGCCAACTCCCAGAGGTACTGACTTTGCTCGACCGTCGTATCGCCGTCGAGCCCCTGCGTCAGGGTTAACACCACTTCTATCCCCTTCTCGGGGCCCATCAGGTTAATGAGTGTGGCTTCAACTGCCGCTTGGGCGATACCACCGAAAAATCCGGGTTTGAGAGATTCGGGCCCGAACTCATTGAGTACCTTGTCGATACGTACGTCCAACTCGCGAATCACCTCACCCGTGCTTCGCTTCGAAAGATCCTCCGCTCGCTTCGCCATGACCCACTCCCGATAGGAAGGGAAAACATCGTTTTCAAATCGCGTAAGCGCTTCCCGTCGTGCCTTCTTTGTCAACTTCGAGCAACGCCGCATGGCGCCCAGCAGACGCGGGAGTCGCAACAGAAATGAGCCCGTTGCCCGCTCGGGATCGAAACGGGTGGGTGCGGCGTCCATTAGTTTCGGATTCTTGACTACGGCATCCGGATCATACGAAAGCGGCATTCCATCCCAAAACAAGTCCGCCGCGCGGGTAGTATCGGCATAGATATGCCCGCCTATCAGGTCTAGGAAGCCATGCTTGTCGACTTCCTTGCTCGGTTGGTACCCGAAATCCCGATACATGCGACCGAAGCCGCCATTGCCGCTCATAAAACCTTTGACGATGTCCCACGTCAGCGGCGTCGGCGCCGAAAGGGTTTCGTTCAGATTGTGCAACACCCAAACCCGCCGCTGATCGCCCGCGAGTTTTTTTAAAAAGGCAATTTCCTCGTCGCGCACCCGGGCAGTCTCCGCGGGATCGTTAGGCAAGGCCGTTACGGGCCGGGCCTGAAGCAGATAGACTTTGCCCCCGGCTACCGCCCACTCAATGTCCTGGGCCTTCTTGTAATACGCCTCGACCTTCCGGCCCACCCCAACGAGATGTTCAACATCCCCGTCGTTCAGTACCCTGGAATGGCGGCGCTCGTCGGTTATTTCCTGCTCCTTGGTTCCATCGGCCGTCATGACCGTCATCACTTTCTTCTCTGAGACCTTTATGGACTTCACCTTGCCGGTGGCTTTTTCGGCAATGACAGTATCGGGAGTGACATGCCCACCCACTATGGCCTCACCGAGCCCCCACGCGGCGTTGATGATCATTTCGTCACGGTGGCCAGTCACAGGGTTAACTGTGAACATGACGCCCGCCGCATCCGCTATGACCATCTGTTGCACAACCACAGCCAAGGCCAAACCGTCCATCGGAATCTTCTGCTTGACCCGGTACGCCATGGCGCGGGACGTCCATAGACTGCCCCAACAGGACTTGACGGCTCGCAGCAATGCCTCTTCGCCACAGATATTAAGGTAGGTGTCCTGCTGACCGGCAAAACTCGCATCGTCCAAATCCTCGGCCGTTGCCGAGGACCGCACAGCCACTTTCTCCCCGCCCGCCTGGCGCAGTTTTCCATACGCAGTCACCATTTCGTCCCTGAGTTCCGAGGGAATGGGCTTCTCCGTAAACAACGCCCTGATTTCCGCCGACGCACGTTCCACACCCTTGATATCAGACGCCTCGAGCGACCCTGCAATCCGCCGAATCTGTTCGCCTAAGCCGTTGGCTTTGACAAAATGGAGGTAACCTTGGGTTGTCACAACAAAACCCGGCGGAACGGGGAAACCCGCCAGTGACATTTTGCATAGATTGATCCCCTTCCCTCCAACCGAGGCAATCACGGGGACGGTCGCGTCAGGGGCATCCGCACCGAAAAAAATCATTTCCGGATTACCCGCACCCAAACCGATAGTTCCTACATCCATAAAATTACCTGCTTATTCTTCACTTCGGTCCTAAACTGACCAACCCGTTGTTTGCCGTTCCAAAATAGAGGTGCGATTCCCAAAGTACGCCAGGAGTCGTCGCCCCGCCCATCCACGCCGTCCGCGCCAGCCACGTCGAAGTACGACCATTTGCCAGGTCAACTCGCTGTACGGATTCCGGCAGTATGCAAATCATGGTGTCATCCGTAAGAACCGGGGCAATTCCAGCCGTTGCTCCCTCAACCCGCATTTGTTCACGACCATCCACTCCGAGCACCACAATGGCGCGGGACTCCGTGACACAAACGATTCGGATCGCATTGGCGACCAGAGGCGCCGCAATGGAGCCACAGTCGGAGGACCATTTTTCAGCCCCGTCGATTAAGCCCACCATCGCCACGCCTTTCGTTGTCCCAACGGCGACATTCGCCTCGCCCATCCCGATCGGTCCTGTAACAGGCGCAACCTCCAATTCACGTTTCCAGAGAACTGCCCCGTTGATGATGCTCAGGGCTACCACCGCCTTGTCCGTTCCTGACGCCGCCAAAATGATTCCGCACTTTTCCGCAGGCGCTCCTGCGAGTCCTTTGACTGACGCGATCCAGCGTGCCTTAAGTTCCTTTTCAGTCTCCAGCAGAGTGATTCCCTCTACGCGGTCGGCAATGACGAGCCACTTGTCGCCCAGCAGCAGTTCGCCAGAGGCGCCGGTTTCAACCGGCCAAGTCGCGCTGACCGTCCCGGTCTTTCGATTCACCCGGCGTAACAGGCGTCCGCTATCGCCCGGCTTGCCGTCCACGAACCAGACGAAATCTCCCGCTACGACGGCCGAGCGGTAGACGCCATTCGAGGACTCGCGGAACCACAGTTCAACAGGTTTTTTCTTCCGATCCTTATTCAAAGCCAGCGCCGCCAACCCCTTACGGCCCTCGCTGAATCCGGCATAAACGGTTCCTTCAAGCATGGCCACAGGGGAAGCCATTTTCGGCACGGCGGGCGCCGTTCCTTCCGGAGAGTCGGTCGCAGGCGCCTCAGGATAGCGCCATTCAAAACGCCCTTGATCCGAAGGAGTCGATTTGTCCGCCCACCCTCCCTTGCCGGGCCCGCCCATCGCCCCAGCCCAAATTTCATCCTTCTCCCTGCCTTCAGGCGACCCCACGCACAGGAAACCGTCTGCCGACGTTCCGACGTATACATGTCCGTTGCCCACAACCGGCGAACTGGAAAACAGATTTCCCGTACCGACGCGCATATCCCACACGGGCCGAAGGGTTTGGAGATCAAGTGCGTAAAGTCTCCCAGAGTCCGTCAACACATACACATGCTCCTTTCCGACGGAGGGCGATATCTTGATTGACTCCCGTGCGTCCCACGTCCTGAGCACCTTGCCGTCCATTCCCATGCACGTCACACTGTTGTCGCAACTCCCAACGTACAGGCGGCCGTTGGCGTAAGCCACCGCGCCAAGGATCGTGCGTCCGAATTGATTAGACCATACGACCTTTCCGTCCGCCGCGTTCAGGCACCACACTTCGCCGGCCGGCCCGAGCCGTTTCTCGGCTTCGAGGATTTCCTGAGGACTGGCATGACGCTCTTTCAATTCATTGATTTTCTTGATCCGAACCTCTTCAGCCGTGAAGACAAAATCGCCGTTTCCCATCCCGACAATGACTTTTCCCTCAACCACCGTCGGGCTTCCGAACACAGGATACGGCGTGGCCAGGCTCCAGAGTTGCTTGCCCGTGTTCGCGTCCAGGCAGATGATGCCATTCCAGTCACCGGGGTGAACGGCAGCTGAACCAAAAATGACCCGTCCATCGGCGGCGGCGGGAGATCCATCACAGTGGTAACGCCATTGTCCGTCGCTACTCCCCGGCACATGCCAAAGCAGATTGGAGACACCGGCCGGGACGCTGAGCGCAAAGCCGTAGAAGCCGTCCGCACCAGCCCCGCAAAAGACCTTGCCGTTGGAGATGCAGGGAGACGACTCGACATGGCTTTTGGCCTGATATGACCACAAAAGACGGCCGTCTCTTGCGTCCAGACAAACAACTCTCCCGTCGTAAGTCTCATGGAGCCCCTCCCCGCAGACCAGGAAATTATCTTGAACGGAGGGGGACGAATAGGTGGCGCGGAACCCTCGCGGAGCATACTCCCACTGCTTGTCTCCCGTGGCGGCATCCAAGCGGTAGATTCCGCCTTGATCCGTCATAACCCCCTTGTCAGCCGATACCACGATGACAGAATTTCCAACCAGCGCAGGCGAGGAATAGAAGGTCTTGCCGGACCGCGTAAAAGACCACACCACGCCGCCGGCAACGGGATCCGGCCCCCGTCCGTCGCCCCCGCGCCGTTCGACCCCTCCCCGAAAAGCCGGCCAGTCACCGCTCGTAACGGTCGCGCCTTTCGGCGCCAGCCGCTCTCTCAGACGGATTCCACCGTAAATGAGCCCGCCGATCAAAGCGATCGTAATACTAAAACTAACCTTATTGCGCCAGAGCACCTTGAGCCCTGCTTTCACGGTTGAGGGCTTGAACAGCGCCAAAAGCACCCCGCCAAGGGCCGCCAACAACGCGGGAAGCAGCGTCAGCAAAACCTGAATGGGCCCGACCAGAACCGGTATTACCCCTACGTTAGATAACCCCGGAAGCAATATATTCATCATAGCGATACCAACCGTTTCCCGGCCCCAAACCGACCGCGCCACAAACTCTGGCCCTCTTGTTTCCTTCAGGGCATCACCAAACGAACCGCGTTGTTTGCGACCAACACATCTATATTCTTGTTGATTCGCCAGGCAGACGCCACTTGCCGTGACGACGCCCACATCCCACAATCAAATTAAAGATAGCAAAGGTAAGCGAACTTTCCACTGCCATTTTTCCGCCATTTTTCCACCAGAGCCGGACAACATCCTCGTCCACTCACCATACGCATAAGGGTCAAAAAGACTACCTGCATAGAGGCGATCCCCGTGCCGCCCGCTTCACAGAACTCGGGAAACGGGTCACACGCAGGGCTCCCTACCAGTTCACCTTCATCATGACTCTAAGTCATGCTTGATTTTTTCTCGCCTGGAATAAATCGTGCAGAGGGAAAGATCAACCAAAACAAGTGTGGCGTTCAACAGATAGAGGGCAATGACAAGATCACGGCTGTACAGCAGTTTGTGGGTAATTCCGCACGCATAGCCTATCAAGATCAGCCACAGGAATATCAGGCTCTTGCCTTTGCTAGTCTTCGCCTTCCAAGTCTTATATACCGAAAAGGGCCAGCTCGCTCCGAAACACAACAGCATTCCCGCCTCGAAAAAACTCATCCTTTTCTCCTTCAACGCGTTCTTTACCCCCAAATACACTGGGATATGAGGGGCTGTCACCATAAATCCTCGCGGAGGTTCCCTGCCGGGTTATCCGGCAGGAGCCTTAAATTGGCAACCCCTTCCGCTCGCGGCGGCAGCTAGTCTTCATGTGACCTATTATCTCACCATAACCTTCAACTGGTGCTTTGGCTGGAATGTTGTAGAATAAATGCATGACTGGAGATCCGGAATGAAAACCCATCGTTGGATTGCCCGTTGCGCGACTCTGGTGCTTCTTGCGGCCCTGAGTGCATCGGTAGTGCCCGCCCAGGAGATCAAGAAGGGCGACACTGCGGAAGACGTCACGCGGCAACTGGGCAAGCCACAGGGCCGCATCACATCCGGGACATACGAGGTCTATCTCTATGACCGCGGTAAAGTGGAATTGCAAAAAGGTATTGTGTCAGAGGTTAGCTTGATTTCCGCCGAGGAGGCCGTGGCACGGAAACTTGAACAGGAACGCCGCCGCGAAGTGGCGGATCGTTTGGCAGCGGAGGCCAAAGAGAAGCGGCATATCGAAGGAGGCCGGATATTGGCGGAGCGACTCGCTAACCCGGCGTTTTCGGCCCAGCCCGCAGGCCAGCAGGTGGCCTACTGGGATATGTTCCGCCAACAATATCCTGAAATTGATATCGGGACGGTCTATGCCAATGCGATGCGGCAGTACCAAGCGGATTTGGAGCAGGCCAGGATACGCGAGCAATTGGCTGATCTCCAACAGCGCACGACGGCTGCCGAAGCCCGGGCACTGCGGGCCGAACGGGCTGCGGAGGAGGCGTATTCGGCTCGTTCCACCATAACTTACATTGCGTCGCCCTGGGTGCCAAGTTATCCCAACACCTATTTCCATCCCCCGGTGCCGGCTTACTTCCCCGCAACTCCCGCCGTATTTCCCGCGACCACGTTCAATCGCCCTGCCCCGCGTAACACGACAACGGTGAGCATCAGGAAAAGCGACCTCCAAACGTGTTCGACCGGCATGACCTTTTCGGTGAAATCAGAGCGAATCATCCGACATTAGGCCGAAATTACTGAACGTTGGCTCTCACATTGACTTAAAGGGCTCTGTTTTCTATCGTGTATGACTTATGACGACTGCATTACCGACCAGTTTGACAGGATTGCTAAAACGGACGGGTCTGCTTTCCGAGGCTCAAATCTCGACCTTGCTCCTGCATGCCCAACAAAACGACACGTCGATCACCCGCGCCGCTGTCGCACAGGGGTTTACCACCGAGGATGCGTTTCTGGAATCCCTGGCCACCGTGCTGCATGTCCCTTTCCTGCGACTGGGCACCATGTCCATCGAAACCTCCATCCTTGAGAAACTGCCCACCCGCGCCGTGTTTCAGTATAATGTGATTCCCTATGCCATCGAGAACGGCGCCCTGATGGTGGCCACCAACGACCCGTTCGACAGCGGACTTGTAGATGCGCTCCGCCTGGCGTCCGGTATGAGGGTGAAACTCGCCCTGGCTTTGCTCAACGATATCGCCAACGCCATCAAGAAATTTTACGGTGTCGGCGCCGATACGATGGAGAAACTGATGCAGGACGACCATCGCATCGAGGTCGCCCCCGATGAGGCCCTGATGAAAACCGACCTGGGTGAACTCGACCAGGAAGCCTCCATCGTACGCTTTGTGAACCAGATCATCTGGGAGGCCTACCAGGAACGCGCCACGGACATCCACATGGAGCCCATGGAAAACCAGCTCCGCATCCGTTACCGCGTTGACGGCGTTCTGCACCAGACGCCGCTTCCCGCACAGCTCTCCCGCTTCCAGGCCGCCATCATTTCGCGTATCAAGGTCATGGCGAACATGGATATCGCGGAGAAACGCCTGCCCCAGGACGGTCGTATCGGCATGCGGATCCAGGGCGAGGATATCGATATACGTGTCTCCACCCTTCCCACCGCCTACGGGGAAAGCGTCAGCTTGCGCCTTCTCATGAGGGGAAAGGAGTTTATCGGGCTCCGTCAATTGGGCCTTCGCGAGCGGGACGAAACCATTATCCGTAAGATCATCGAAAAGCCCAATGGCATCATCCTGGTCACCGGTCCCACCGGTTCGGGAAAATCCACCTCCCTATACGCCTATCTGCACGAGATCAACACCATCGACCAGCGCATCATCACGGTGGAAGACCCGATCGAATATGAAATGGCCGGAATCAACCAGTGCAACGTCAAATCCGAAATCGGCCTGACCTTCGCCAATGCCTTGCGCTCCATCCTGCGCCAGGATCCGGACATCATCATGATCGGGGAAATTCGCGACTTTGAAACGGCGGAGATCGCCATTCGCGCCTCCCTGACCGGTCACCTGGTGTTCAGTACATTGCATACCAATGATGCAGGCGGCGCGGTCACCCGGCTGCTCGACATGGGCGTAGAACCCTTCCTGGTGGCCTCATCGTTGGAGGCCGTGGTCGCCCAGCGTTTGGTGCGGCGGCTGTGCCCGGCATGCAAACGCCCGGTCAAAGAGCCGGACCTCACTCTCCTGAAAAGCCTTGGCTTCCCGATTGAAAAGATCGCCACCTCGGCTATGCACGAACCGGTCGGTTGCGAAAAATGCCGCATGACCGGATTCCGTGGCCGTACCGGCCTCTATGAATTGCTCGCGATCTCCGTGGATATTGAGCACCTCATTCTCCAGCGCTCCTCGTCCAATGCCATCAAGTTGAAGGCTGTCCAGGAGGGCATGCAGACCTTGCGTGACGACGGCTGGATTAAAGTCCTGGAGGGGATCACCACGGTGGAAGAAGTGGTGCGGGTGTCGGAGGATGCCGATTGATATTCAACTACATAGCCAAAGACAAAGCCGGCCAGCGGGTGGAGGGCTCCCTTGAAGCCAATGACCGGTTGACCGCCCTTCGCCAGGTGGAGAGGAAGGGTTATGTCCCGGTATCCATCGCCTCAGGCAGCGCGGCTACCAATCCAAAGGACTCCAAGGCGAAGGGCTCCAAAACCAAGCCCACGGGGAAATTCAATTTTAGTTTTAACAAGACCCCGCGGATGAAGCCCCGGGAAATCCTGATCTTCTCCACGGAATTGAGCGACCTGCTCGCCTCGGGCATGAACCTTGGGCAGGCGCTGAGTACTCTGGCCAACCGCAAAACCGGGGCGGCCTCCGATGACATCATCCGCGACCTCCGGGACCAGATCATCCAAGGCACCACGCTTTCCGATTCCATGGCCAGTCACCCGAAATCCTTTCCCTCGCTTTACGTCAGCATGGTCAAGGTGGGGGAAGCCAGCGGAGCCCTGGCGGAAGTGATGCTTCGCCTGGTGGAGCACTATGAGCGGCTTCAGGATTTGAAGGAAAAAGTGGTCATGGCCCTGGTTTACCCGGCCATTGTGCTGTTCATGGGGTTTGCCACCATGATCTTCTCGATGGTGTTTGTGATCCCCAAGTTTTCGGCGATATTCCTGGAAATGGGCAGCGCGCTGCCGCTGCCGACCCGCATGTTGATCGCCCTGAGCGAGGGGTTACTCAAGTATGGCTGGCTGGCGTTGGGGCTTCTCGCCCTCGGCATTTTCCTGCTGAACCGTTACCTGAATACTCCGGAAGGAAAGCAGCGCTGGCACCGGATGCAGTTGAAAACTCCTTTCATCAAGGGCATCGTCGCCTCCAGCACGTATGCCAATTTCGCCCGGACCTTGAGCACCCTGCTGAGTAACGGCGTCCCCGCCCTCCAGGCGCTGACCATTGTTGAGAAGACGATCGACAATGTCGTCATTGCCGCAGAAATCCGAAATGCCCGAGACCGGGTCACCGACGGCACCACCATTTCCGGACCGCTGGCGGCCGGCAAGGTCTTTCCCGCATTGATGACCGACATGCTTGCCATCGGCGAACAAACCGGCGATATGGCCAGTGCTCTCAAGCATATCGCGCACCGGTACGAGAACGAACTGAATCGTAACGTAAAACTGTTTACCACGGCATTGGAACCCATTTTAATTGTGGTCGTTGCGCTTCTGGTCGGCTTCATCGCCGTCAGTATTGTGATGGCGGTTTTCAACGTGACAAACGGGTTGGGAGTATAAATCAGAGAAGGAGAATAAAACATGAATAAACTCAAATCGATCCTGTTGCTGAAATCGGAAACGAATAATTCCCGCGCCGGCTTCACGCTGGTGGAAATTCTACTCGTGGTCGCCATTCTGGGCATCCTGGCCGGCGTAGCTGTAGTCAGTCTCAAAGGACGGACCGCAAGCGCAAACGTGGCGGCCGCCCGCACCAGCGTTCAGGCCATTTCAACGGCCATCGACACCTATGAGGTCGATAACGGCGTGTATCCGCCAAGTTTGCAGAACTTGCTGACCAAGGGCAGCGAACTTAACTGGAACGGCCCCTATTTGAAAGATGGACGAATGCCAAAGACCCCGTGGGGCGAAGATTTCATCTATGCCCTCAAAGGCGACGGATATGAACTCAAGGCAGCCAAACCCGACGGCACATTCATTACAAACTAATTGAACATGGATCCTTCCAGTCCCCTGATCCGCCGGTCACATCCCCCGGGTTTCACCCTTGTTGAAATCCTGATGGTACTGGCCATCATGGGGATCATGACGATCGTCGCCATGCCTTCGCTGGTCAAATCCATCCGCGGCAACCGGTTGCGGGTTGGCGCCCGCACCATCGTCATGGCCGCCAATTATGCCCGCACCAGCGCCATTTTGCGGAACCAGGAAATGAAGCTGATTCTGGACAAGGAGAACAACCAGGTCAGCGTTGAACCTTTACGGGCGGCCCTGCCCGCCCTTCCCAGTGACTCCGCCTTTGAAGCCGCAGGCGGAGGATCTCCCCCGCCGCCGCTCATGCCGATGGATGATTCGGGGGACACCAATGAACCCCATGCCAGCCCGGCCGCCTTTAGCAGCATCACCCGGAAACTGGATGCAGTCCGGATTGACTCCGTCACCGTGGATCAAAAAAAGAGTGCGGCGAAGGATGATTCCGCCACCGTGGTGTATCAGTCGAATGGGCGATGCAATCCTTTTGAAGTGCGGATTATCGATGACTATGAAAGCGTGATGATCATCACTGTCGATGCGGTCGCCTCGGCCAAGATCCGCAAGGAAGGGGAGTAACTCATGAGAGCCTCCCCCGGGTCCGGAATGACTCTCATTGAGATTCTCATGGCCTTGGCGATCCTGACCGTGGCGGCCGGTGTTCTTATGATGGCCACCTCACGCTGTCTCGCCGTCGTGAGTACCGCCAAGAATTACTATGAGGCGCGCCGCATTCTGGAGATAGGGGAGCTTGAATACCCTGTCCTTGTTATTCAAAAGAAGGGTGAGAAGGAACTCAAGGCCTTGAATCTTAATGTCGGACCTATCGACTACCCACGCCACTTCACTTACGAGCGCACCTCTGAACGGAGTCCCGACAAGGAAGACCTGATGATCGTCAAAAGCCGGGTGACCTGGTCGGCCAAGGGCAAATCGGCTTTCGAGGAAGTGACGTCGTATTTGTACTACACGAATGATCTGGGCGGATTGTGAAGAATGCGAGACGTGAAACGTGAGATGTGAAATGTTAAACGCAAGATGTGAAAAGTCAGGAGCGAGGGGTCAAAGAAGGCCACGTTCCACATCTTGCGCTTCACCTTCCTACGGCTTCACCCTCATCGAGATCCTCGTCGCCTTATCCATCATGACCCTGGTCTGTGCGGCAGCGTTTAGCCTTCTCGCCTCCGTCAGTAAAGCCTGGCAGCGAGGAACGGCGTTAAGCAAGGATCTCCATGCCGGCGATTTTGTGATTGAACAACTGGTGGGCTCCCTGCGGTCCGCACGTTATCGGGACAGCAATGATGGCTTGATTCTCAAGAAGAGCGGAACCGGGAAAAGCGCGCAGGACAGCATTTCCTGGGTCAAGGAGGGGCCTGACCTGGTTGGCGCCGGCTCCTATATGGCCAAGACCTTCCATCATGTCCGCTTTTTTATCGGTCGGGACAAAAGCGGAAACCAAGGGGCGGCCTATATCGCCTGGGGCGATGAATATCTGCAACCGGAGGACTTCGATCCCGAACGGCTTGAGCCGGAAGTTCTCTCGGATCGCGTCACGGGACTTGGCATACGTGTAGCCACCAATGACTTTGAAAACGAAAAAATCGAATGGCTGGATGAATGGGAGGGACGCTGCAGCGCCGGGGGTGACCTGACGAATCACCTGCCCCGCTTCGTCGAGGTAACGCTTTATCTCAAGCCCTTGGAAGAGGGTGAGGAACCCATCGAAATGCGTCGACTGGTGGACATCCCTATTGCAAGGCAGGGAATACGATGAAACGCGGCTCAGCTTTGATTATCGTCCTCTGGGTGATCGCCCTGCTTTCCGTCTTGATCGGGGGATTCGCCTTTGACATGCACGTCGAGGCTAAAATTGTTTCCTATCTCCGGAAAAAACTCAAAGCCGAATACTTGTCCAAGGCCGGATTGGAATATGCCCAGGCTCTCCTGATTCACAGTCAGGAGGTCAAGGGCAAGGGGGATACCGACACCATGAAGGGTAAATACTGGTATGATGCCGCCAAACGGTTGCGACAGGGGTATGCCGTCATGGGATTGACGGAAAAGCTCGGGGAAGGCGCCTTTACCCTGGACATCCTCCCCGAACCCGCATTACGGAATATCAATGCCTTGAAAGATGAAGACTGGGAACGCATTTTCAAGCTGAGCGGCGTCCCTGAAGACCGCTGGAGCGAGTTGATTGATTGCTTCAATGACTGGCGTGATCCTGACGACCAGCCTAATATGGATGGGGCGGAAACCGATGACTATTATGCCAGGCTGGATCCGCCCTATAAGGCGCGGGGGCATAGGGGAAAAGTGATCAAAGACCCCAAGCTGATGACGCCGGACAAAATGGCCAATCTAGACACGGTGGAAGAACTCCTCCTGATCAAGGGCTGGACCCACGCCATCCTTTACGGTGGATATGCCGAGGATGGGGATACCAACACCACGGCTATGAGCGGAATTGCCGATCTCCTGACCGCCAATTCGGAGGCCGGCGAAACCGTCAATATCAACGCCGCGTCAAAGCGGGTCTTAATGACCCTCCCGGGCATTGACAGCGCCCTCGCGGACGCGATTATCGCGGAACGGGAGCGTGGAGGCAGACAAGGTTTGACAGGAAGCTCGCAAATAAGTGAAGATTACTTTTTTACAGACGTGAACAATCTGTTCAGCCGGGTTCCGGATCTGGGGAGAATCACGCCTGAAGAGCAACAGCGGCTGAGGGCGCTGGTGGGAACGGCATCGTCCGTTCTCAGGATTCGCTCAACGGGGCAGGCACACGGTGTTGAATACCGAATTACCTCCATGTTGGGCACGAAAGCGTCCGGAACGGTGATACCAGGTTTACGCAGATAAGTAATTATTATGGCAGTAAAAGCCCTAACAGGATTGGCAGTGCGGTCCCGCTCCCTGGAGTGGGCCGTCATACACAAGGCTGGCGATAAAGAAGCCCTCGCCTCAACCCATTCTGTTGATCTGGAATTGGGGCCTGATCAACAAAACGTGCTGGCGGGACTTCAAGCCGAACGGGATCGGCTGATTGCCGACATCCGCGCCAAATGCGGACGAGTCCCCTCTCCCGCGAGTCTGGGGATCCCTGCCTCCTGGGTACTGCTGCGTATTGCCGAACTGCCCTCGGGAGATCCTGAAGAAATGAAAAGCATGGCCGAGCTTCAGGTGGACAAGTTTTCCCCTTTCCCGGTCGATGAATCCGCCGTGTCCTACGAGGTTCTGTCAGATGAAAACGGGCGGTGCCGGGTTCTGTTAAGCGCCATCCGTACTGATACCATCAACATTCTGGCCGATGCCTTGCGGGAGGCCGGCATCCAACCGAAATGGGTGGACATCAACCTGCTCGGGTGGTGGCACTTGCTTAAGGATGCGGAAAAGGTACATCCTTCAGGCTCCCAGGTATTTATCATCCTCGAGGATTCAACCTGCGATATCCTCGTCTCTACCGCCGGAATTCCCCTTGCCATGCGGTCGTTAAGCAACATGGAAGACCTGCCTGCTGAAGAAGCCGATCAAGACATTGCCCGCGAAACCGCGTATACGCTCTCCTCCCTGGATCTTGATCGCCATGGCGGTCATCCGACTGAAATATCGATCTGGCACAGGGGTGCAAGTCCGGAGGGACTGATCAAAATCTTTGCCGAGCAGTTCAAAATCGGTTCGCGCCCGGAGTCACTCGACTCCCTTCCCACGCTTGCCGAAGGACTTCTCCGCCGGGCGACCACCCGGACAGCCGGAAGGATGGATCTCGCCCCGCCGGCCTGGCTGGAGGAGGCCAACGCCAAGCGAACACGGCGGCGCATCATGGTTTCCTCCATTCTCGCGGCCACCCTCTGGCTTGCCGGCATGGTCGCGCTCTTTGGCAGCATCCAAGTTCAAAAAAGCGGAATTGCCTCGCTGAACGATGACCTGGCCGCCCTCAAGGCGCCGGCCGAGAAAGTCCGGGCGGTTCGTGACCGCACACAATCGCTAACCAAGTACATGGATCGCACTTTCTCCGGATTGGAATGCCTCCGGGAAGTCAGCGACCGACTGCCACCCGGCATCACCCTCAAAACGTTCAATTACCATAAAAACAAAAATCTCGAACTGAATGGCGAGGCGGACGAATACGCGCAGATTGCCGACTTAAAACAGGATCTTGAGCGGTCGAAACTCTTTGTTGCCTCGTCCCTTTCACGCACCCAACGCACCAAGGATGGCAAAGAGGCGTTCAAGATTGTGTGTACCCTGCCGGGAGGTGAGCAGCCATGAAAATTTCCCCGCGCGAGATGGTCCTAGCCTGGGTAACCGGCGTGATTGCGATAGGCGGCCTCACTTTCTTCCTGGCGGATCCCCAGATTAAGGAATGGAAGGTTTTATCTGGCAAAAAAGCAGATCTTCAACGGGAGGTTGATAAACAGAAAGCCTTGATCGCCCAGGCTCCCAAGTGGGACGCGAAACTTCGGGATTTGAAGAAAAAACTTCCGACTCATCCGCAGGGCAAGGATGTCACGACGGATCTCCAAATCCTGATCGAGCGTCTGGCGAAGGCCAATAACGTGAACTTGATCAGCCGGGATGCCGAAAAAGAAACCCAAAAGGGCAATATGTTTGAGGTGGCGGTGAATTGCAAATGGGAGGCCAAACTGGCCTCCCTGACCCATTTCCTCTTTGATCTGCAAAAGGAAGATGTTATTTTAGATATCAGCCAATTAACGATTTCACCGAACGAGAAACTGGTATTGCGGGGAGGGTTTATCGTGTATTGCTCCTATTCCAGAGCGGTTCCCGCAGGTGGCGAAAGAGAATAACTGAAGTCAAAGGCCATAATAATGACGTCTATCATGTGTAATATAAAGAATTGGCTCGGAGCGCTGGCGCTAGCCGCTGCCTTGTTCCTGGGCTCTCCGGCACAGGCCCAAATGCCCGGCTTACCGCCACGAGTGGCGCCTGCGGCGTCGACCGCAATTACGCGCCCCGCAGGCGCCAAGGCAGACACTAACCGTACTGTTGAACTCAAGTTCAACCAGGCGGCGCTGGATATGGTGCTGCAGTATTACTGCTCGGAATTAACCGGACGAACGCTTTTACAGGCGCCCAACGTCAACGCCATGATCACGTTGCGCAGCCAGACAGAATTGACCATTCCGGAGGCTATTCAGGCGATCAAGGCCGTGCTCGCCATGAACAACATCGCGCTGGTCAACCAGGGCGATAAATTCGTCAAGGTTGTGCCCATCACCGCCGCTACACAAGAAGGGCTGCAAATACAAACCAATCAGGCCGATCAAGTTATTCATCCCGAAACGGATGAGCTTGTATCCGAGGTTGTTCTTCTCAAGTTTATTGATCCGGCCGAGGCGCAGAAGGCGATTCAGGGATTGATCCATGCCTACGGAAAGATCCTTCCCCTTGAACGGATAAATAGCCTCCTGATCGCCGATACCTCGGTGAATCTTAATCGGATCAAAGACATTTTGACCCGTATTGACCAGCCGCTGGACATCAAGGAAACCATCCATATCCTACAGATACGCAACTCCAAACCCACTGACATCAAGGCCAAGTTGGAGGAAATTATCGCCGATCAAAAAGATAAAGAAAAACAGCCCACCGTTCGGCGCCTTCGCGACTCTGGCGCTCCAGGCGTGGACACCACCCCGGCGATCCCCGCCATACCGGGGGTCATCCGGGCCCGCCCTGTAGTAAAAACGACGGCCACCACCGGCTCAGACACCCCCTCCGAGGGTGAGTCGGGAGACGACCGCATGATCAGGGGCAACGTCAAGATTATCGCGGATGATCGCACCGGATCGCTGATTATCATTACCCGCGAGGAAAACATGAGGTTTTTCGAGCAGGTTGTGGCGGCGCTCGATGTCAGCACCGCGCCCGATGTAACCATTGAAGTCATGCGTTTGGAATATGCAGACGCCGAAGAGGTCGCCTCCATGCTGAATGCGCTCATTGGCGCCGCCGCCTCCCCAACATCAAAGAGTACGGCGCCCAAGCGCACCACGACCTCCAGTGGCAGCACGGGGCGTGAAAGCGGCGCACCCGGTAGTACGGCGGCCACCACCCCCGCGCGGGAGGAACCCCGCAGTTTCCAATTGCAGGAATTCATTGATCAGCAACGTCAACTGGCTTCAGCCAAGGGGCCTGATGGCAAAACCAAGGTTGGACAACTTTCTGCGGAAAATATCAAGATTTTGGCCGACAAGCGGACCAATGGACTGATTATGATGGCCAGCAAGGGTGATATGGCCGCCCTTAAGGATATTTTAAAAAACATGGATGTGATGCTCTCCCAGGTTCTGATCGAGGCCGTTATCATGCAGGTCTCTCTCGATAAGAATTTGGAGCGCGGCGTGGATTGGGTTCAACGCTCCATGGTCGCCTACAATCAACGTAATGGAGGCCGCAGTGCCCAATTTGCCTTTGCCGGCAACGGCGGCGGCGGCAAGACTGTGCCCCTTAACGCCACGACAATCAACTCGTCATCGTCACTCCCCATGTCGGGCGGTTTGACCTATTACTTTACGCAGTTCGGGCTAAACATCGACGCCGTCATCGCGATGTCACAAAGCGATAATCGCTCAAAGATCATCGCTTCACCCGTTATCTTAACCACCGACAACAAAGAAGCCAAAATTGACGTCTCTGAAGAGCGTTATTTTTACAAGGGAACCAGTTATGTCGGGTATTCTGGAACCGGTGGTCAGACAGCAGTCCCGAATGTCGAGGCTCGGAAGGTTGGGCTCACATTGACCGTGACGCCCCGCATTAATGCCAAGAAATTTGTCGTTATGGAAATTTCGCAGAAGATTGAGAATGTCAGTGGAACCCAAACGATTACAGACTCGAGCGGTGTGAACACCTGGCCGATCGTTGCCTCCCGGGAAATGAATGCCTCCGTGTCCGTGCGAAGCGGAGAGACGATCATTCTCGGCGGATTGGTGGAAAATGATAAAATTAACAATACGTCTGGAATTCCTTTCCTCAACAAGATTCCAGGCCTTGGGTTTCTGTTCGGAACGGCCTCTGACACCGACAAGCGCACCGAAATTGTTGTTTTCATCACCCCTTATGTCCTGGATTCCCCGGAGGAGATCGAAACCGAATCAGCACGCCGAAAATCCGCTTTGAGCGGAGGCTCAGACGGCATGTGGGAAAAGGGCTGGTCAGACAGCAATCTGGCCGATCCCAAAAAAGGCCGGGGCGGGTGGAAAAGTCTTCTGAAATAACGAAAGGATTTCGTATGAAAATAGTTTCTTTATGCCTACTTACCCTGATCGGCGGTATGAGCGTGGGGTGCAGTTCTATTAAAATTGTTGAAGGCAATGTCGCACCGCCGCTATGGGTGGCTGAGCCAACCCTGGCCTCTAAATGTGATCCCACCAACTATGTCTATGCCAGCGGCATGTCCACCTATACCCTCGTCTTAGAGGAGGGTATCAACGATGCCCGTCATGATGCCATCCGGAAGCTCGCCGAGCGGGCCGGGGTAACGGCGGATGACATTTACCGGACCAGCCGTAGCGACAAGTATTCTTCAACACAAGTCGGCATGCCCAATGTGCCTCAAATCATTCAAAACTCACACGCCGCCGTGCAGACCAGCGGTAAACTGGAATCCAAAACCACCCTGACCCCCCAGGCCACCCATACCACCCAGATCCGGCTACATGACGTGGATCAAGCGCTCATCTGCTATACCGTCTGGCAATACGGCCCAAGCCTATGGGCCCGATGCTGGGATGGCGACACGGCATTACGGTTCTACGATGTCTATGTCCTCATGCGTTGCCCAAAAACCGAATTCGAGGCTGCACTAAAAAAAGAGCGAACCGCTGACGGCTATGAGATTACACCGTTACAGGCCAAGTAGGCGCTGAAAATACTCTTTTCTTCCCCGTGCTTTCCCATTACTCTTTGAGCACTTTACGAACAAAGAGGGTCACAATGGGTACTGCAAAAAAGGCATTAGTTACAGGAATCACAGGGCAGGACGGTTCCTATCTTGCGGAATTGCTTCTGCAGAAGGGGTATGAGGTCGTCGGTATCGTCCGCCGCTCCAGTTCCATCAGTCGAACACGCATCGACCATCTGCTCGATAAGAATCTTTCCCTTCGCCTTGAATACGGCGATCTGGCCGATAGTTCCTCGCTACGCCACGTCATGACCAAAACTCAGCCAGATGAGGTCTATAACCTGGCGGCCCAATCCCATGTCCGCATCTCTTTTGATCAGCCTGAATATACCGCTGATGTCACCGGGTTGGGCGTTTTGAGGGTTTTGGAAGCTATTCGCGACTACAATAACGCGACCGGAGCGAAAGTCCGCTTCTATCAGGCATCCTCCTCGGAAATGTTTGGTGCGGCCAAGCCTCCGCAAAGCGAAGCCACCCAGTTCCATCCCCGCAGCCCCTATGCGGTCGCTAAAGTTGCAGGATTCTGGCAAACGGTGAACTACCGGGAATCCTACGGCATGCACGCCAGCAACGGCATCCTGTTCAACCATGAGAGCGAACGGCGCGGCGAGAACTTTGTCACCCGCAAAATCACCCGTGCGGCAGGACGAATCAAAGTCGGACTCCAGAACAGCCTCGCGCTGGGCAATCTGGATGCCAAGCGGGACTGGGGTCATGCCCGGGATTATGTTGAGGCCATGTGGTTGATGCTACAGCAGGAGCAACCGGACGACTATGTAGTTGCCACCGGAGAATCCTACAGTGTCAGGGCATTCCTCGATGAGGTTTTTGGGCACCTTAATCTCACGTGGCAGGATTACGTGAAGATCGACCCCCGCTTTTATCGCCCCGCCGAGGTGGATTACCTGTTGGGAGATCCCAGCAAGGCCATGAAGAAGCTCGGATGGAAACCCAAAATCACCTTTAAGGAACTCGCCCGCCTGATGACTGAATATGACCTAGAGCTTGCCCAGCGCGAAGCCCATGCGGCCTCTTTCGCGGGCAGTCGCTGACGTTGGACTTAGAACCCGTACACGGGGCGTAACTGACCTACGGATGGCATATTATCGTAGTACTCACCTTTGGGCCCGACCCACTGTGATCCGCTTTGACGCAATGTCACGGGAGTAAACGACCCATTTGAATTCTGGATGTTTACCGTCATGGTCATAGGCCGCGGTATCTCAACCTGAACGGGCTGCTGGACATAAATAACTTGCGGCGTCTGTCTCACCACAACGGATTCCTGCACATATACGGGAGCGGGGCGTTCAATGGACGAGACGACAGCGGCAAGCACCCCGATTCCCAACAGTCCAAAAATCAAATCGCCGCTCGCGCTGCGATAATACCCGTAATGCCGACCGCCATCATTGTGACCATAGTAGCTGCGCCCTCGATCATAATGGCCGCCACCGTCCCTGCCGCCATGATAATCTCCGCGATACTGGGCCATGCTTACAGATCCCGCCAGCGTGACCGCCACTACCACTCCACACACTTTCATGATCGTTTTCATGTCGTTTCTCATTATTCGGAAGTTAACTAAACGCCCTCTATTAACTTAGACGTTTAACACCCGAAAATATTCACATGGCGAAGCGAGGAGAAGAAGTAGCTTACATATTATCCGCAACGGCCCTCCCGAACTCGCTGCATTTAAGCAGGGTGGCGCCTTCCATCAGGCGTTCAAAGTCATAAGTCACCGTTTTCTTGCTGATCGTCCGCTCCACGCCGGCGAGGATGCGATCCGCCGCCTCCGTCCAACCCATATAGCGGAACATCATCTCTCCAGAAAGAATCAGCGAGCCGGGATTCACCTTGTCCAAGTTGGCATATTTCGGCGCTGTACCATGCGTCGCCTCAAAACACGCCACCCCAGTGTCGTAGTTAATGTTGGCGCCAGGGGCAATACCAATGCCACCCACGCAGGCGGCCAAAGCGTCCGAAATATAGTCGCCGTTCAGATTCAGGGTTGCGATCACCGAGTAATCGGCGGGACGCGTCAGGATCTGCTGAAGAAACGCATCGGCAATCACATCCTTGATCACCACCTCATGTCCATTGGCCGCCCTGATCTTGTGCCACGGCCCCTTGTCGATCGGGGTGGCACCAAATTGCGTGCGAGCCACGTCATAACCCCAGTCGCGGAAGGCACCTTCCGTGAACTTCATGATATTTCCCTTGTGAACCAGCGTCACAGAGGGACGGCGCTGCTCAATGGCATAGCGAATCGCCGCCTTGACCAGGCGCTCGGTTCCCTCTTGTGAAACCGGCTTGATCCCGATGCCGGAAGTGCCGGGGAAGCGAATTTTTTTGACGCCCATCTCTTTCTGGAGGAAGTGAATCACCTTCTTCACCTCCGGCGTTCCGGCAGCCCACTCGATACCCGCATAAATGTCCTCTGTGTTTTCGCGGAAGATGACCATGTCGGTCAGTCCAGGCTGTTTTACCGGCGAGGGCACGCCCTTGAACCAACGTACGGGGCGCTGGCATACATAAAGATCCAGCTCCTGACGCAGCGCGACATTGATACTGCGAATTCCACCACCAACGGGAGTGGTCAACGGCCCCTTGATGGACACCAAAAAATCACGGCAGGCGGTCAGGGTTTCTGGCGGAAGCCAGATGGGTTCGCCATACACGTCATTGGCCTTTTCGCCGGCATAGACTTCCATCCAGGCCACCTTGCGCTTTCCGCCATACGCCTGTAACACGGCCGCATCCCACACAACCATCGCGGCACGCGTAATGTCCGCACCAATCCCATCCCCTTCAATAAACGGAATGATCGGATGATCCGGCACGTCCAGTTTCCCATTCGCACCCATTGTGATCTTCTTACCATTAACCGGAACGGTAACTTTTTGATAACTCATGATTCTCTCCTTATAACTGCCGCTTACTTCCCGTCCTTTGTAAAATTCAATAACCCGCCCGCCAGAATAATCGCCCGCTGCCGTGCCGTCAGGTTCATCCTGGCGGAGACTTCGCGCCCCTGGGGCACGTTGCGGATCACCACACGCTCGGCCCCATTCTTCACGGCCTCGCGTATCCCGGCAACAATCAGTTCATCTCCCTGCGCAATGGCGTCATAATCTTCGGGAGTCTCGAACAGCATTGGAATAATGCCGAAGTTGATCAGGTTGGCAGAGTGAATGCGTTCAATGGACTTCGCCAGCACGGCCTTGACCCCGAGATACATCGGGCACAGTGCGGCGTGTTCGCGACTGGAACCCTGCCCATACGATTCCCCGCCCACGATGATAGTGTGCTTGCCCGCATCGCGCAACGCCGCCGCCCGCTTCGGAAACGTGGGGTCATTCGGCTCGAAAACATACTGGGAATACGCCGGCACATTCGACCGGTATTTCAACCTCGCCCCCGCCGGCATGATGTGATCCGTGGTAATCTTGTCACCCACCTTCAACGTGGCCACCCCATCCAGTGATTCCGGGAGGGGAACGTTCCGGGGCGGTTCCCCGATATTCGGGCCGCGGATAATAGTCACCAACTCCGCTTTCTCAGAAGGACGGATCAGCATGGTGTCATCCACCTTGAACGCCTTCGGTATCTTCACCTTCGGGTATTTGATCTCCGTCACCTTGGCCGGATCCATAATCTGCCCGAACAGCGCGGCCAGCGCGGCCACAGGCGGGCTGACCAGATAGACTCCCGCGGATTTCGTGCCCGACCGTCCCTCAAAATTCCGGTTATTGGTCCGAAGCGATACCGAATCGGTTTTCGGGGACTGGGAATTTCCGATACAGAATCCGCAGGCATTCTCAAACAACCGCATCCCGGCAGCGAGCAAAATACTCACGCTCCCATCGTCAGCTAACATCTCCAGTACCTGCTTCGATCCCGGCGCCACGCCGGCGCTCACGTCAGGATGCACCGTCCGGCCGCTCAGGATTTTTGCCACCGTCTTCAGGTCCGCATAGGAGGAGTTGGTGCAGGAGCCGATCAGCACCTGATCCACTTTCTTCCCGGCCAACGAGGCCACCGTGACTATATTATCCGGCGAGTGCGGGGCCGCCGCCAGGGCCTCCAATTTGGAAAGATTGATCGTCACTTCCCGGTCATACGTGGCATCCGAATCCGCGAGGATTTCCCGCCAGACCCCGCCCCTGTCCTGCGCCTCCAAAAAGGACTTGGTCACGTCATCACTGGGAAAAACCGAGGTCGTCGCGCCGGATTCGGCGCCCATATTGGTGATGGTCGCACGCTCGGGAACGGAAAGATGCTTTAGTCCGGGGCCCCCGTACTCAAAGATGCAGCCCACATTCCCTTTGGTCGTAAAGAGTTGCAATACTTTCAGAATTACATCTTTCGCGGTCACCCACGGCCGCAGTTTTCCCGTAAGGTTTATTTTCACCACCTTCGGCGCCGTCAGATAAAACGGGCCGCCTCCCATGGCGACGGCCACGTCTATCCCGCCAGCCCCGATGGCAATCATGCCGATCCCGCCACCGGTGGGCGTATGGGAATCGGATCCCAGCAGCGTCTTCCCCGGCGCACCGAACCGCTCGAGATGGAGCTGATGGCAAATCCCATTGCCGGGCTTGGAATAGATGATCCCGTACTTGGACGCGACGCTCTGGAGGTATTGATGGTCATCCGCATTTTCGAAGCCGACCTGAACGGTGTTATGATCAACATAACTGACCGCCAGCTCATTGCGGACACGTTCAAGTCCCATGGCTTCAAACTGAAGATAAGCCATCGTCCCCGTGGCATCCTGTGTCAGGGTCTGGTCAATCCTGATTGATAGTTCCTGCCCCGGCGTCAAGTCGCCGCTGACCTTGTGTTCCTGCAATATTTTCTGAACAACATTCATTCCCATAATAGACTCCCTGCTGCATCACGAGTTGCAGAGATGAACACTAATCAGAGAAGGCCGGAAAAACAAGACATGTATGCGGCTCTTGTGCAGGGCGGGGCGCCGTGATAAAGTGACTTTCAGATCGCCGGAGAATCTCGATATTTATGGATAACCAAAACCAGCCGTCTTCTGCGCGGGAAAGCTCCCGCACCATGCGCATCGACATCACCCCGGATATCCTTCCGAACAAAATCGCAGCCAAGACCGCGAGCGGCCCGCGCCGCCCCATGATCCGTATCACAAAATCAAAACCCGACGCCAACCTCGTTGGAGATTCGGATTTTCAGCAGCTTCTGCAAAATGTTTATGACGGCGCCGTGATTACCGACTACGCGGGCCATATCGTGGATGTCAATGTACGGTTGTGCCAGTTCGTCGGGCAAGAACATGCCGATCTGTGCCGTATGGAGCTTTTCGACCTTCTTTATGGCGCAGATGAAACCATTCTACCCATGATCCGGGAGAACCTCGCCACCACCCGGTTTGTTCTGCTGCAGGCTTTTTTTGTCCGCAAAGACGGCTCGGTTTTCCCTACCGAAACGGCCATTAACCGCCTTTTCCTATCCGGACAGGATTACCTTTGCTTTTTTGTCCGCGACATTACCCTGCGGCGGCAGGCGGATGAGCAACTACGCACCGAACATACCGCCATCCAACTGGCGGGGAGTGGCATCGCCATCTCCGACCTGCAATCACGGGTCACATACGGAAACCCGACGACGCTCAGGATGTGGGGCATCGCCAATCAGGAGCAAGCCCAGACCCTGTCTCTCCCGCAGTTATTCAGCGACCCGAATCTTGGGACGATCATCATGGAGGTGGTCTCCACCGGGCAGGCGTGGTGCCAGGAGGTACAGGCCGTGCGGCTTGACGGAAGTCTCTTCTACGTCCAGGCGGCCGCCACGGCCAACATCAACGCCGACGATGAACTAACCGGCATTGTCCTCTCCTTCACCGATGTCACCGAACGTCGACAGGCCGAGGCGCAACGCGAGCAATATGCCGAGCAACTGCGCATCCGGAACGCCGAGATGGAGGCCGACCTTGACATGGCGCGTGACGTCCAGTTGGCCCTGCTTCCCCGCGAGTTCCCGACCTTCCCCCCAGGCAGCCCACCCGGGGAAAGCCTGCTGAAGTTCAATCATTTTTACCGCCCCAGCACCACTCTGGGCGGCGACTTCTTTTATATCCTCCCCATTTCAGAACATCAGGCGGGAATTTTTGCCTGTGACGTCATGGGCCACGGTATGCGGGCCGCCCTGATCACAGCCATCATGCGTAGTATGCTCGAGGAGTTAAAACCCATCGCCCATGACCCGGGCCTTTTCCTGTCCCACATGAACCGGGAGTTCATGACCATTATGCGTGATGCCGAGGAATTCATGTTTGTCTCGGCATCCTATGTATTCTTTGATCTGGAGAACAAACGCCTGGCGTATAGCGATGCCGGTCATCCCAATCCATTGTTGATCAACCGGATTCGAAAAACCGTCGTGCCGTTGCGGGACCGGCCTGAGCCTCTTGGCCCCGCCCTCGGTATCATGGATAAGCACACCTTCCCCACCCTGGAACGTCCCCTGCATGTCGGAGATGGAATCCTGATCTATACGGACGGCATCACCGAGGCGGAAGGCCCGGGCCGTGAGCAGTATGGCGAAAGCCGGCTGCTGGCCAGCGCCAGAAAACACCTGGCAACATCACCGGATACCCTGCTCGCCTCCATGGCCGCCGATACCGAAGCCTTCACTAAAGGCACCGGTTTTGACGATGATGTTTGTATGGTTGTCGCCGAGGTGTTTGGATTGCCCAAGGGGTGATCCCCTCATCGCTCATCCCCACAGTTTCGCAGGATAGACGCCGCTCTCCACGAGCGCACGGATCCCCTCCACGACAACGGCCTTATCCTGGGGATAGGTAACCCCGAACCAGAGTTCCGGGGTGGAAAGAACCTTCGCCGTCGCCTTTCCGCTATTGATCAACCCATCCACAACGGTCGGCAGGAAAAACTCCGCCTTCGGGTTCGTGGCATTCTTCTGGAGAAATAACGTAAACTCCCGCTGAAGATGACCAAATAACGTAGGAGTTAGGCCCCACATATTCATCGAGACGACCTCATCGCCGGTCAGGTTATGATGGGCTCCGTCCACTTCTGTGAAACAGGCCCCCATATCGGTCTTTTCAATATTGGTGCGCTCCACCACGCGCTTCAGCAAGCCCTTCGTGTCCACCTCACAAACACCGCGCGCCACATGACCGTGTTCCGACAGGGTGTTCCGTAGCGTAAAACCTACCATGCTGTAGTCGGACGAGTCTGCATTCACGCCCTTGAGAAAAGTTCCCAGCGCCTCATACGAACGGCGCCCATAAAAATCATCGGCATTGATGACCGCAAAAGGCGACTTGACCACATTCCTACAGGCCAGAACCGCATGACCGGTTCCCCACGGTTTTTTGCGATCAGCCGGCACATAGAATCCTACCGGAAGGTCAGCCATGTCCTGAAAGACATAATCGACGGGAATATGTTTTTCAAAGCGGGAGGACACGATGGACCGGAAATCCTTCTCGATGTCCTTCCGGATCACGCACACAATCCGGTCAAAGCCGGCGCGAATGGCATCATAGACAGAATATTCGATCACAATGGCGCCATGAGGCCCCACGGCTTCAATCTGCTTCAGCCCCCCATAGCGACTCCCCATCCCGGCCGCCAATACCACCAGTGTTTTGCTCATGTGTCATTTCTCTAATTGAAGGAACAGGAGAAATCAAGACAAAGAATCCGCTTGTTCCCAATATGGGAACATTCTATAAAGCATTAATTAAGGATCTTATTAGACATGAAAGTGAGACAGAATTATGCCCTGTGATCTTTGCAGCCATCCTGAAATCAAGACCGTCGTCTCATCCCACGCCATGCGCCA
>JBAXPK010000005.1:0-73588 GCA_037132275.1 bacterium | reverse complement strand
GGGCGTGTCGTGCTATCAATCGTGGCTAGCGCTTGCAATGCAGAATCTGAACGTTGGCACAAGAACAAAGGAACTGGAGAACGTGACATGAAAAGACTGATCGCGGTTATGGTAATGATTGCAGCAGCGGGTGTTTTCGCTCAGCAGACCAATGAACGTGAGACGTTTCGGCAGTTGATCGAGAAGAAACAACAGACCCTCCTAGAACAGTACGGCAAGGGGCTGGACAGGATTCTCCTAGACCTGAAGAAGAAGGGAGACTTGGACAACGTCCTTATCCTCCAAGGTGAGAAGAAGCGGTTTGATGCAGAGAACAAAGTTCCGGCCCCGAAGGATGCCAAGTCCTCGTTTCGTCCCGCAACGGAGGCGTATTGCCAAGGAATGGTCACGTTGCTCGAGCAATATGTAAAGGCGCTGGATAGGCTCATCAAGAAGGAGGTGGCGGCTGACCGGATAGAGGAAGCGAAGGCGATCAAGGCGGAGAAAGACAGGGCTTCTATCATGCTGGCAGATATCCAGACAGACTTGCTTGTCAAGGCGGCAGACGGTGCCGAATCCAGGGCAACTTCGGTCACGATGGCTGGGACTACTGGTGCAATATCGACATTGCCTGCCGGCCTCCCCAAGGGGGCCGTGCTCTACTGTTCTTTCGCCAAAGATGAAGGAGACAAGATCGCCGATGAGAGCGGCCAGGGAAATGACGGCAAAGCCACTGGGCCAAGATGGACGGGCGAAGGCAGACGGAACGGTTCTCTCACTTTCGGCGGCTCCGGTGATCGCGTCGAGATCCAGCCGTTCAAGGGTCTGACAGACGGAGGCGACCTGACTATATCAGTCTGGGCAAAGCCGAAAACCATGGCTGACGGATGGTGCGCAGTCCTGTCCACAGAGGCGTTCCGGGTCGAACTCACCGGTGACCTTCGCGTCCATTGGGATTGGACATCGGAAGGAAACAGTAACATTTACACTGCTCCCAACGTCTTTGCGTTAAATAAGTGGTTTCACCTGGTTCTGGTGAAGACTGGGGACAGTCTCGGCTTTTATGTGAATGGCAAGCGGGTCCATTCGCAGCAGAATGTGCGCTCGAAAACAGAGATCCGGACGCTCCGGTTGGGCATGGACGGTTTGTCGCACATTGGCGGCGACGATTTCTACTCCGGTCAGATTGACGAGATTCGGATATTCAATCGCGCTCTCACACCAACGGAGATACTTAAGGTTTACCGGGAATAGTACCCACTGGGGTGTCCGGCTATCTGGTGTATTCGGTGTCCAGTGGGACAAAGACGGTGGATCTCGGCATCACGGAGTTGGTCGTAGGCGCGACGGGCACGGAGTATCTGGCGGCCATTTCCGAGATTGAGGCCAGCAGATTTGAGTGGGCACTATCAGTATGTCCCTGGATTTTTGCTCATAATCAGTATGTCCCTAGATTTCAGTATGTCCCTGAATTTCCTCTCGTCCCTGGATTTCCTGATCCCAACCAAGCCTCGCGACGGCGAGTACGCCGCGCATGAAGGCTACCGTTCGTCATTGCTTGGGATCGGGGCGCATGCCACTTACAACAGGCTAATCAAGACGTTGCGGAAATGATGATCATGAAATCTGGCCCCCAACAGGTGGTGAATTAATGTTTCTCATAGGGTTCGAAGGCAAACCCACTTAACTCAAAGTCCACTTTTCGAACCTCACCTGAGCCCACCAGAAGCGTCACTTTCTGAATGCCAAGCAAGCCGGGCGTGGCCGGCAGGGGTATACGGATCTCCCGGGCCCAATACGCAGCATGCCGAAAACGCGTAAAGAGTTCCTGGGAGACGCCACGACCAACCTGTGAAGGGCGTTCAAGACTGACCACTACGGGAATGTCGCCCCCCCGGTTCCGGTATCGAATCAATAACTCCCCGTTAGAGAACGATACTCCCTCAGGCGGACTTGATAACATCCACGTCACCGCACCCTTTTGAACTTGTTTGCCCGTCAACCGGAATAACTTTTTCCCGCGTATCAATTCGATGGCGCTCCCATCGGGCGACCAAACCGCCGTCTGCACCTCAGGGATCAATAGATTCACCCTATCGCCGCCGGGGTATACGCGCCGCAGGGCCGCCGTCAACTTACGATGCTCCAAATATCGCCCCATATTTTCAGAACCGACTCCCACGCCACCCAGAATCAGCGACATCACATGCACGGCCGTCTGGCATTCCACGGGCTGACGAAGGGTGATATTGAATCCCTCCCATGGACCATGCGTTGTAAATAAAGATGAAATCTCGGGCCAGTAGTCACCCAAAAAAGATTCCACTTCGCCGGGTAATATTTCGTAGGCCACGCCCAAGGTATAGAGTGATGGAGCATTGGTAATACGGGCATCATTGACCACGGCAATGTCCGGCACACCAATCTTGCCACTATACTCAATGCCATTCCCGCTATAGGCCTCGGAAAGAAAGCCGGGCAGACGGTGGGCTCGCGAGTAATCCAGGTTGATCCGCACCGCATTTTCAAGAACCGCCCGCCAACCTGGAATGGATCGCTCCCCCATGAACAAAGAAAGGCCCATGGTTTGGAAGGCTGACCCCTCCCAGGCTACCAGAGTGTAAAGATCATTCCCTTTTTTCATCGGGTGTGACTTGATCTTGAAGGCCTGATAGCGCAAGGGATCATCGGGGAAACCATACCGAATCACAACAAACTTCATGGGCCCCCGAAACTCGTTTACCAGATAATCGGCATAGGTCGTTTGCCAGACATCCCCGGCATCCCCCCACCCCAAAAATTGATGATGGGTGGCATTCCAGCCAAACCGAAAGAGTCCACGCTCCGAGTCGTAGAGGAATTGATAGCCAGGCCGCTGCGCTTCCAAAAACGACTCCAACCGTTCCCGAATCCGTTGCGCAGCGGGCTCGGATCTTACCGAAGGATGCAGAAGCGCACCGATCGTCTTGGCCACAGAGGCGCTCAAATTGGCATTGTCGCCATATACAATTTGCACCACCCGCCGGTCTAGAATCCCCATGATCTGGTTCTTCTTCCCCGTTTCCGCATACGGCGCCAGCGCGTCCGAAAAGCCGTCGTGTCCATACCCGGTGATGCGCTTGATTTCCGCCTGCTTATCATCCCGCCAGGCCTTGAGCCAACCCTTGCTTTTCAGCGCCTGCCAAATTGCCGATCCTTCCGCTTCGCCAAAGGCGACGACGAACTCACGCTGGTACGCATCGGAGGTCAGCGGGCCGATACGCCGATCCTTCCCGAAGGCGAGGAAGTTGCTCAACAATCCCCGATCGCTAAGGTCCGGATCATGCTGGTCATGAACCAAACTGTCGACCACACGCTCCAGCCGGCGCAACGCCTCGGTTCGCGACAGATAGGGCTGGTCCACATATCCGGCCGCAATGTCACCCAGAAGTTCCAACCATTCGCCAAGAGTCGTCAACTGGGTGAAATCGCGAAGATACAATCCCGCACGAGCATCGTCGTTCCATCCTTCGACCGGATATCCGGACACCGGATCAAACAATCCGTGCTCAGGATTGATGTACCCCATCGCATTCTCCAACAACTGGCGCATGTGGATGTGGCGGGGATTGACCAATTCTCCTCCCCTCCCTACGGCCGCCATCAGGGCTATTCCCGCCATGACCGCACCACAATAGGTTTTATGATGTCTCAAGTTCATGTTCCTTTGAGCGGGCTCACCGCCAGATTTCGACGGACACTGTGAATCCGCAACCCACCGCGAGCCATATCCAGGTCATCGGGTAAGTGCACCTGATTCCCCTTCAACCGGGCGCCAATGATCCCCTCCATCGCCTGACGCAACATCCAGGCGGCCGCGCCGGTGTAGCCATTCCAGATCATTCGCCCCGGATCAAATGTCGTCAGCAGATCCGCCGCCTGCTTATTTGGCTGCCCGCCGTACCGCTCGATGTTTTCAGGATTGGCATGATCCAGCGGCGAAATCTTGCGCCATAACCGTACTGCGGTTTCACGGTAGTGGGCCGCCGCAACCGCATCGCCCGCCGCCGCCCGTTCCTCGGCCAACCGCCGGGCCGCCCCGACCAACCATTGCACACCATGGCAGTACATCCCGTTTTCCCGGACGCCTTCAGGATACCGGCAACTCCGCCCCAGATAAGGCTTGGTTGCCTCATTCAAGGACGGCCAGCCCAGCAGAATCACCGGCCCCCGTTCCAATGTCCGGAGGGCGATATCGAACATAATCCGTGCGTGATCCGCATGGATTCCGGCCATCACGGCCCACGCCGCCGTCAGTGCATCCACTTCCCAGATGCCGCTCCCCTTGACGCCAATCTCCGTGCCGTCATCATGAATAGCGCGCAAGTAACGATCGCCACGCCATGTCGCCTCGATGGCCTCACTCAGCGCCCCCATGCGACGGCGATACTCACCCGCTTGGCGCGGCTTAAGCCGGCGCTCAAGCAGCGGCATTAAGTCACGCAGAATGGAATACAGGAATAATCCAAGCCAGACGCTTTCGCCGCGTCCCTCACTGCCGATTTCATCCAGACCGTCGTTCCAGTCACCCGTCCCGATCAACGGCAACCCATGACGGCCCATGCGCCGGTTCAGAACCAGATCCAACGCGCGCCTCACATGCCCGAACACCGACTCCTCACACGCCGAGCGAAGCGGAAAAAAGCCCATGCCATGCTTGCCTTCCGGCAGCGGCAACAGGGGCGACTCCGCATCCAGATACGACACTGGTTCGTCGAGCAAGGTTTCGTCGCCCGTCATGCGAACGTATTCCGCCACCGCCCAGCCCAACCACAAGAGATTGTCACAGGCGTGTGACCGGGAAGAAAACCCCGTGCGTCCATCCTGCTGAAGAAAAAACCAATGCACCGTATCCCCCTCAATAAATTGCTGGGCGGCATGCCGTAATATCTGACGGCGGGCCAGAGCCGGGTCAACCCAGATCAGATTGACCGAGTCCTGTAATTGATCACGGAACCCGAAGGCGCCGCTGGACTGGTAGAACCCTTTACGCGCCCAGATACGTTCGGCCAGCGCCTGGTAACGCAACCAATACAAATAGCCATCCAAAACGGGATCGGACGTCTCCACCTCCAACGTCCCCATAAACCCATTCCACCAGCGGCGTGTTGCTTCGAGTTGGCGAAGCGCATGGCCGGGATCGGTGTAACGGGCAATAACCTGACCGGCTTCCGCCCGCGAACCGGTCTGCCCCAGCACCACCACCACTTCGCATTCGGACTTCGGCGGTAGCTCCAGCATCACCCGAAACGCCGCAACGACCTGATTATCGGAATCACGGTCCACGGCCGAAGGCCCGTTTTCCACCCAGGCCGGGTGCGACACGGCGCGACCGGCGCCAAAAAATTCGCCCCGCCGCGTCGTACTCTCCTCCGGCGCCGGCATGACGGCCACAAAGGCGGGCCCCGAGCGGAAGGTATTACGCGGATTTTCGAACAACCAGCCATGGCCTGCCGTTGTCGGCGTTCGATTCAACGGCCCTGAATGTTCAGGTTGGGCAGCCAGCGTCATCTGAAAATACGGAACACAGTAAAGACGGCGTGCACGGTCGCCTTCATTGCGAACGACGAGACGATAAACCCCCGCCGGTTCATCCGGCGGCACGAACACCGTCAATTCGGTGGACAGGGTTCCCTGCCGCATCTGAAACACCGCCGTGCCATCCGTGCGGAACTCGGTCTCATAGTCGGCCGTGTTTGAACGCAAGGGTTCATAGGTGGGCGAGAACCAGTCCCGCTGGTCGGGATCATAAAGATAAAATGCCTCACCGGGTAATTCGCGGGTGGTGGTATCAGCCCAGTCAGGCGTAAGCCGGTTTTGCTGCGAATTCACGCTTGACGAGGTGTGCAGTCCGCGATTCGTCACCGCCATCACATGGCCCAACGCATTAGCCATCGTGTGGTCGAACGGCCGGGGCGTAAAAGGCGTCAGAACCCGCATCACACGCCCCCCCTCCTCATACTGGGTGTAAGGGGGGATTCTGTCTCCCGTCGGGCGCCCATGACCGATACGCAAACCGGTGGTGGCCGCCGCTGGCCGCGCGATGCCCGGCGGACAGTGTGACTTCAGGATCGCTTCAGCCGCCTGGCGCGAGGCCGCGCAGCCCGCCCACAGACGCACCGTCGTCTCACCCCCGGGCGGAAGTTCGACACGCAACGCCAGACTGGCAATGCCATCAAACATGGGACACGGAACCAGCGCCTCCGCCGGGCGCCATTGCATCTCGCGCAGGGCTTCCGGCGCCCACAAGGTTCCAGCCCGCCCAATAAAGTCCACCCGCGCCACATGGATGCCCTCGGGCGTGCGATCCGCCGCCAGAAACCCGACCAGTTTGGTGTAACGGTGCAATGCCAGAATCGCGTTCAACTCCGGAACGTAAGACAGTTCCGGGAAAAGCCTGTTGTATTGCGTGTGGCTACGGTCGGCATCCATACTGTTAAGCGACCATTCGACATAGGGGGCCATGCACAATGAACGGGCCTGGGATCCGGTATTGCGCAGCGTCACTGTCCAAGCCTCAAGCGCCAGTCCCGCCTCGGGCAACGCGATATGAATATCCGTTTCGATGCCGGCAAGGTTGTGCTTCGCCCTCAGACCATCCCCTTCCGCCACCACGGTGGGTTGCGGCCCGATTTCGGCGGGGAAGTTCCCCAGCACCGGCCAGACGTTCCATCGCCCGGCCTGCACCGGATCGGCCTCGGCCAGAAACAAGGCGCGGCCCGCGGGGTCCCGTCCCTCATACGAACGGCGGTGGACATCTAACCGTTGCGGCAGGAACTCGGCGCGGGGCGCCCCACCGGGTTGCAGGGAAAACGCATAGACGCTATTCCGCAATTCCACCGCGGCCGCCCCGCCCCGCCGCCCCCGCTGCCGTACCAAAGCCGCGATCAGAGTCACCCCCAGCAACAGCCCTACCGCCTCGCTCACACCCCAGGCCAGGGATTGCGCCCATACCCGCTCAATCCAGGGTGCGGTAGCCAATTGAACGGCTTTCGATTCATCCCACACCTGATTCCACGCCGCACCGGCGGGAATATAGAACGGCAGCAGCAATGGAGCCCAGGTAGTGAAGCGCTTGATTCCCTCGGGAATGAAACGGGCAGCGGCATGGGGCCCCAGAAAACGGGCCACACGATCATCAAGACGGTCCATGCCGAGAAAGCTGAGATTGACCAGCGTGGCCACCCGTAAACCCATGTGGTCCAGCCAGATCAGCGTGCGGAAAGCATCGTATGCCAGCACCCACATGAACACCTTCAGGCTCCACGCTTCAAAGGCATGGGCATCCGAAAACCCGTTTTGTACGATGCAACAGAGTGTGTGAATCGCGCCATCCTGATTGTACCAGGTGGGCACCGACATCTGGCGGAGAAACGTGAAGATGATCGGGGCCATCCATAATCCCCAGCGCAGGACGAAGATCGTGCCATCCGCCAACTCCGCCATGCCATCCCGGGAGAACAGGCGGCGGACAGGCGCCCACTCCCGTTGAAACAAGGCCATCAGGAACGACTTGTTAAGCGCGAACAGCCATGCCGCCACACCCCACGAAATAACGCCCGCCAACGCCTCGTTCCATAATAGCCGCGCCCCCCCGGTGTAATGGCCGAGACTGAGCAACCCCCAGCGGCTCAACAGCGGCGTGACATCGTAGGGCAACGGGGGCAACCCGAAACCCAGATAAACCGTTAGTTTATTCGCCACCACCGGCGTTTGGGACGCATCGAAATAAAATCCCAAGGCCGCACCCACCATCCCGCCCAGCAACGCCTCTACCGCATAGAGTCGCCAGCCAGCCACTCGTCCATGCCCGGTCACCGCCCGTGCGGCGTCGCTCACCCAACTCATCCCGGCATAAATCGCCACGCCCGCCGCAAACCCCCATCCCGCTCGATCCGGCAGCGTCCATTCAATAAAGTGATGGTTCCAAGCCCAAGCCATGCAGGCACCGGCGATAGCGCCCCTGAGCGCCAGGGTGGGTCGGCGGTAATTGCGGAGCAACCGCTGGTCAAAGGCAGGGCTTCCATCGAAACTTTCAATGATAGTTTTGATGAGCGGGAAAATCATGGCACCGAGACAGGCCCATGCCAGAAGTGGAGCAGTCTTATAGGCCTGTATCCAGAGCGGGGAGCTATAAAGTAAAAGGCCCGCATGCAACAAACCCATGAACCAGCCGCTGAACACCACGCCGTTACGCAATCCCTTCCGCGCATAATCAGACAGCGTCGTACTCTGAAACTGCCTGCCGTGCATCGCATCCAGCATCATGCCGGTTAACAGGTAAGCCTCGGCCCATAGAAGACCTTGCGAGAGCATCGTGGCAACGATGGCAACCAGCGGCTGCAATAAGGCCGGCACGGCGAACGTCCCTGACCCTGCATTGGCGATCAGGGGCGAACCCACGGCGGCCACCGCGACCGGGATCAACACTTTGATATGTCCTACAGTCCATCGTCCGCCACACGCCAACGCTGCCGCCAGATTAAAAACCACCAATATCAGAGCCCGCCCCGTGAACACCAGAAGTTCCGGTGCCGCCCAAGCGCGGGGCACGAGAATCGCGCCGGCTTGCAGCATCAAGTCGCGATTCGGCAGCAGGAGCAGAATGCCGAATATAAAGGGGATCGCCACCATCCGCGCCCCCACGGCGGCTTCCAGCGGCCGCCGCGCCGTGGCCAGACGACGCGCATTCGCAACATGATACAGCGCCCAGAACACGACAGCGCCCAAACGGGTCATCTGGCCCAAAGCTGTCCATTGGCCAGCCGCAGTCCAAATAGCCACATCACCGGCCGCCATCGCCAGAACACCGGGAAGCAAGGCATGCTGGAAAGTTTCCGAGACCGTCGGGCCACGACCGGCCCAAAGGCGGGTGAATATCCCCGCCATCCACGCGCCCGCCAGCGCGGCCAGCATGGGAGTGAATGGGAACCGGCCCGGACTTGTCTCCGCCGTTCCCAAAATGGCCAAGACCGACCCCACGCCCAGGACGCAGGCAAAGCCTGCGGCCAGATCACGAGCCCATCCCGTCATCGCCACCCTTACCGGTCTTCGGCATGCCCTGCCGGCCACGGCCGCCGACAGAAACGCGGCAACCAGCAGACCGAGCCAGCGGCCCCAGGGGCTGAAAACGACCCGACGCCACGGAGCCCACTGCACAAACTCCGCCCTGATATCGAGTTGCCCGGAAAGGTTGGCGACACCGCCGGGATGGGCCACCACCAGCACCGTTTCGTGCCAAACGCCAAGGCGTGACTCATCGAGAAAGACTTCCCCTCGTCCGCTTCTCGCGCGCAGGACCAGAGGAACGGCTTGGACACCCGATTCGCCCTTTATCTCCCAACTCACGGAAAGCGGAACCGGCGTTTCAGGCGCCAGTTCAAAATCATAGCGCAGAGCCTGTGCCTGCGCGGGAAGACCATCGGCGTGCCCGTATTTCGCCCACACTCCCGCCGCCGCACCGGGGGGCAGGGAAAACCGCAACTGCCACGTCTGATTGGATTGAAGGAGCGTGGCTTGAGCGCCAGCGATCTGAAAAACACCGCGCTGGGAAGCCTGGCTTAGAAAGCCGTCGGCACGGGAGAAGGGGGCGGCCAGCATGGCCAGGCAAACGATCCATACGATCATCATAAGGCAGCTCTTCTATCCTTAAACTACGCAAGTCCAAAAAAACGGCGGATACGCATGGCCAGTATGGAACGATTTTCAGGGACGACCCCCTCTGTCGTCAAAGTCGCGCTAAGCTCCTTCCGTTGCGCCAGTCTCTTTTCGAGCACAATGGCCAGTTGTCCCGCCAGTTCGGCATCTGCCTGCAACAAGGCGGCAAAATCCTGCTTCGCGACCCGCACCACTTCCACATCGCCTTCCGCCACCACCGTCGCCGAACGCCGTTCGCCCGTGAGGAGGGACATTTCGCCGAAAAATTGGCCACTTGAAAGCCGCGCCACCGTTGCCAAGGCCCCATCGGCGCCCCGGATCCGCACCTCAACCGTGCCGGACCGAATGACATAAAACGAATCGCCCGGCTCGCCTTCACGACAGAGGATTTCACCCGCGGCATAGGGCACCGTATTCACAACTGACACCAGACGCTCGCATTCGGCATCGGACAACGACTGAAATATATCCACCCGTTTGAACAGCGCCGCCACGGCCTCCCGATTCGATTCAAGGACGCGCCGTTCACAGGCCAACCGGTTGCTGACCCGTACATCTTGAATCGGATAGGGAATCCCGATCCCCTCGCGTTTGAACACATACCAGAGACGGTCCAGAACCGTACTCTGAATCAGATCCAACTTCGCATAATCCTCAATGAAAAACTTCATGGTGAAGTTCATTGAAAAATCGCCGTAGCCGGTGAGATAGACCATCGGCGGGGGATCTTTCAACACATCGGGCGCATCGGCCAAGACCCCCTTGATGGCGTTGCGAACAACGTTGGGGGGAGTCTCATAATCCACGCCGATGGGAAGATTACAGCCATGGCAGGCAGTAGGGCGCGAATAATTCACAATCGGTTCGCGGGCGATCGAGGCATTCGGGATGACAATGTAATCCTCGGTCTTGGTTCGCAAACGCGTCGCACGCCAGGTGGTATCCACCACCACCCCGGTGTTTCCGCTGACCGTCACCCAGTCCCCGATGTAAAACGGCCGCTCCGTATTCAACGCCAGGCCGGCAATCAGGTTGCCAAGGGTATCCTGTGTCGCATTCCCGAGGATATATCCCACGACCAGGGAAGACATGGCCAGAATATTGAGGTTCACTCCGGGAAAAAACCCGCGAACAATCAATACGAGCGCGAGCAGCGACAGCCCCCAACGCCCGATATCCCGCAAAAGTCGAGGAACCTGCGGCCTCTTTCGCCACTTGGCCATCAGGTCAAAAAGAAGCACATCAATACATTTCAGGACGACTAACACCCCAAGAAATATCGCGGCGGCGAGAATCGCATCAAAAACAAGGGGATTCATTTATTTCCGGCTTTGTTTGCTGCGGCATTCAACTTGACGCCGCCAGCCTCCATATTATTAGCGCCGGGGGCCGCATTTTGGACTCCGGTCCCAGGGGTAGTTCCTTTGGCGATCATATCATCCAATTTCACTTTAACCAACTCCGCCGCCTGGCTTAACTCAGAGTCTTTCTTTAACTGATCTTTGGATGGCGTTTTATTCTTTTTGGTTTTAAGCTCGCGCTCTTCTCGCTTTGCCTGCTGCTCCTCAATCTTCGAAAGAGCCTCGTTTGCCCTGTCCAATGAAATATACTTTTCGGCGGTCCCCACAATGGCGCGAGGCACCAACTTGTTTCCCGCGAAAGGTATGCCCTTATTGAGTTCATCAGCACGCCATTCTTTGGCAACCTGAGAGACGGCCTCAGAGAAGTATCTTTGCTCGGCCTTGATCGTCTTTTCGAACGCCTTGTAATCCGCCGCCGACATCACTTGCACCTCCGGCTTTCGATCAAAACCGGTGATCTTCACCAAATAAGCCGCTTCCCCGGCGGCATGCGCCATGATCGCCGACAAAGACACCGTTACCGCACCCACAATCGAACGCATCATATTCATGCTAACTCCTCGTACTAAGGTTTGAAATCACCGACATAAAGTCTATCCCCGCCCCCTATTCCGCACAAGTGGATTATGCAGGGGAGCAACAGTCGCCTGCACATTCATCTGGCCGGGTTTCTCAATGGCCCACCTGGCGGCAATCCGGTATCCGGGAATCCAGACGATCTCCCCGTTACACTCCACAACCGGAACTTTGACGCGCTCTGAACGCGGAATTTTCGCATCCCCCAGAATATCCTGCACCTTTCGGGATCCCTTCATACCAAATGGAATCATCTTGTCACCAGGCTGCCAACCCCGGATCCACATCGTCCGTTTCGCCCATATGGCGGCATTCAAGCTGGCCTTCGCCGGATATATTCCCGGGCCGCCGCCCCTTTCTTTTTCAACCCCCGGCCCCAGCGTCGTTGTCATCACTATCCCCCATTCCGGAATCACCGTTATTCCGGGGATTTTCAACGGCACTCGTATAACGGCATCCGCTAAACGTGTATCCTCGCTAACCGTTAAGCACCCATAGTGCCGCCTCACACGCCAGCCAGCCGACAACACGACGGTTCCACTTCCTGAAGTTTTTCCCGCAAGCCGTTCCACTCGCGACACGGCATCAAAGTCCAGACACAGTTCCGGGACACCCTGCCCAAACAGCCATAGACGAACCACTCGCCGCCTGGCGGCCAGGGGGTATCCCTTTAAGCGCTCACTTCTTAACGTCACGGCCCTGGAATCCCCCTCGTCAAGGCACTCCGCCATGATTCCCCTCGCCACGGCATCCATCCACTCGTCTTCCGTCGCCAGCACATCACGGGTGCGCAGTAACGTCTGGCGGATTCCCGGATTGAAATCCCGCTCCAGTTGGGGAAGCAATTCATGCCGGATGCGATTTCGCAGGAAAGCCCTGTCGGTGTTCGTTTCATCCTCACGCCAAGGGCATTTCCGGGCACGCAGATACGTCTCGATTTCAGCGCGTGTGGAGTGAAGCAGGGGCCGGATAATCGGTATTCCGGAAACAGATGCCGTCGCCTCCATTCCGGAGAGGCCACCCCGTCCCGCCCCGCGAAGAAACTTGATCAACATCGTTTCAACTTGATCATCGGCCGTGTGGGCCGTTGCCATCACGTCCGCACTTACCCGGCGAGCCGTCCGCGCCAGAAAGGCATACCGAGCCTGCCGGGCGGCCATCTCAAGCGAAATTCCCTTTTTATTCGCCAATGCGGGTACTTTAACCTTCCCCACAATGCAGGAAATTTTCAAGCGCCGGGCCAATGCCCGTACAAATGCGGCATCTGCCAGGGAAGCCTGTCCCCGAATGCCATGCTCAAGATGTGCCACCGTCAACCGCCACCGGTTGCGTTTCGCCACCGAGTGAAGACCATGAAGCAGCGCCACCGAATCCGCCCCGCCAGACACGGCCACAAGGATATGCCCCCCCGTCGGGAGGGAAGCCTGGTTAATGGCTAACTCACGTCTCACGCCTCACATCTCACATCTCACCCCACTGGTTCAATACGCCGGATGCCGCCCATGTAGGGCACGATGGCTTCCGGCAGGGTCACCGAACCGTCGGCTTCCTGGCCGTTCTCAAGGATGGCGACCATTAACCGTGGCAAGGCAACACCGGAGCCGTTCAGGGTGTGGACAAAGTCGAGTTTACCATCCGCACGACGGTACCGGATATTCGCACGCCGCGCCTGGAACGATTCAAAATTACTGCAAGACGATACTTCAAGCCACCCGTTCTGGCCCGGGGCCCACAATTCCAAATCATAACATTTCGCCGCCGCAAAACTGATATCCCCCTTGCAGAGCGACAAGACTCGGTAATGCAGCCCCAGCCGCTTGAGCACCTCCTCGGCATTCACAACCAGCGACTCCAGTTCGGCATAGGAGGTGGAGGGCTCGACAAACTTCACCATCTCAACCTTATCGAACTGGTGGACGCGAATGATGCCACGGGTTTCCTTGCCGGCGGCGCCCGCCTCGCGGCGGAAACAGGGAGTATAGGCCGTCAGGTAAACAGGCAGGGGTTTATCAATGATATCGTCCCGATAATAATTTGTGACCGGCACCTCAGCCGTGGGGATCAGCCAGAGATCATCGGTGGCGTGATACATATCCTCCGCCATTTTCGGCAACTGGCCGGTACCGGTCATGGAGGCCGTATTCACCACAAACGGGGGCAGCATTTCGGTATAGCCATGCTTGGTCGTGTGGAGATCGAGCATGAATTGGATAAGCGCACGCTGAAGTTTGGCGCCCATGCCGAGATACAGCGGAAAGCCGGATCCGGTCATGCGGGCCGCACGGGTGAAGTCAAAAATTCCCAGCCGCTCTCCCACCTCGACATGTCCCTTCGGCTGGAAGACAAATGACCGCGGCTCGCCATGGACACGGGCGACAACATTTGCCGCGGCATCCAGGCCGTCCGGGAGGCTCGAGTGAGGAAGATTCGGGATACGGAGCAGATTATCCTTGAGACGCGACTCCAACTCTCGCACCTCATTATCCTTCTGAACGATCAAGTCGCCCAGTTCGCGCATGGATTTCTGCGTCGCTGCGGTATCCTGCCCCTTGCTCTTGAGCATGCCGATTTCCTTTGAAACCACATTGCGCTGGTTTTTCAGGTTCTCGACTTCGGTGACCAGCCTGCGGCGCACGCCGTCATCCGCCACCACCGCATCCAGGAATTCCATACTGGCGCCACGAGCTGTCAGCCCCTGCCGCACTGTTTCCTCATGATCCCGAATCAATTTGATATCCAGCATAACTCACCCCGCAGGTTGGTTCATAAAAGTGGAGTCATGCTAGCGAAGCCCATGGCGGGATGCAATGCCCGTCTGCTCATTCGCACAACGTCATTGGCGATTTGATTGTTATCCGCCGGGAATGGGACGCGGCCATCGTTTCGAAGAAAATATGGATCGTCTGCGCCGGGAATATATCATCGGCCCGTTCGGCCCATTCGATGGCGGTGATGCCGCTGGAATCGAAATATTCCTCAAGGCCCAGCATCAGGGCATCGAGCGAATCGCGCAAGCGATAGAGATCGACATGAACCAGCGGGCGGGTGCCCTTGTATTCATGCACCAGTGTAAATGTGGGACTGGTTACCGGGCGGTCAATACCCAACGCCGCCGCCAAGCCCTGGACAAAGCAGGTTTTCCCACTTCCTAAGTCTCCATGCAGGGCCAGCACCATAGATCCTGGCACCTGCTTAAGAAGATGCCGCGCCAGCTTGTGGGTATCACCCACGCTGTGGGATTCAAGGGTCAGTTCGAAAGTGTTCATAACCATGGAACGTCAATTCATGACAGCACAGTCCGTCACGCAGCTTTACCTCACCCGTCTTCTCCGTCATCTCCCCGATCCGGGTACAGCGCAGACTGAAGGCCTTCCGCCATGCGGTTTCAAATGCCGCTGTTTTCCGACTCGGAACGGTGAACAATAATTCAAAATCCTCGCCATCGGCAAGCGCATGTTCCAGCGCCGATTTACCGTCCCGCAACCGGCGGATCGCAGCCGCGATGGGAATTTTACCAATATCCAACACCGATCCCGTTCCACTCGCAGTATTCAGGCGTCGCAAATCCGTGGCGAGACCGTCACTAACATCCATCATCGCGGTCACCCAGCCCTGACCGGATAGCCATTGTCCCTCAGCCAATCGGGGCTCAAACCGCAAATGGCGGCCCAGCCCGCTGCCTCCCAGGGCACCCGTCACGTAGATCCCGTCGCCGGGCCTGGCGCCCGACCGGAGGACGGCGTTTCCGCGTTTCACACGGCCCACAGCAAAGACATGCAACTCAAGGACGTTTCCGCAACAAGTATCTCCACCGACAATGGCTGCGCCATAACGGCGGGACAGCCGCGCTATTCCCCGGTAGATCGCCTCGATATGGGCCACCTGTGTTTCCGGCGGCGACACAAGATCAACCAGAATCCACAACGGCTCGCCGCCCATGGCGGCCAGGTCACTCAATACCCGCCCCACGGCTTTATGCCCGATTGCAGAGGCCGTCGCATCCGGGCGAAAATGAATCCCCTCAATGACAGGATCGCTTTTCAATAGGAGATCAAAAGCGTCGCGCCGTCCTGTGCGGACCACGGCACAATCATCCCCGATTCCGGCAACGATATCGCCACGCCCGGGCGCCAGACGTTTCAGCCGGCGGATTAAGCTGTCTTCACCTGTCTGTTCTACAGTCATCACACAGGGCAGAATATAGGGTGGACAGGGATTGGGCAAGCCGGGTTTGTCCCCAAAAGCCCTTGGCGGGGCGCTCACCTACATATTTATCATGACGGAGCGGCGTGGGTCGGCACGCGCAGCATGAATGTACTGCCCTGCCCGGGAACACTTTCCAAGGAAACGCTACCGTGATGGGCAATGGCAATATGTTTTACGATCGCCAGTCCGAGGCCGGTGCCACCCATGGCGCGACTGCGGGCCTGATCCACGCGGTAGAATCGCTCAAAAATTCGGCCCCAGTGTTTCTTCTCGATACCCGGTCCCTGGTCGGCTACGCGAATCTCAATACAGGTATCCGCCTGAACCGCTGTCACGTTGATACGCGTCTCTTCTGAACTGTACTTGATCGCGTTATCCAACAGATTTCCAACCGCCTGCTCCAGGAGCGGCGCATTGATCAAGGCCCTCAAGGAATCCGGGCAATCCATGACCAGCAGAATCCCCCGGGCCTCCGCCCGCTTCGCAAAAGCCTGAACGGCACGCGCCAAAACATCTTGAATGGCTCCGGGTTCCAACACAATGTCGCCGCGCTCCGACTCATACTCCAGACGCGATAGAACCAGGAGATCCTCGACCATGGCTTCCAGGCGATGCACATGGCGGCCCATCATCTCCAGAAAATGCCTTGATTCCTCAGGGTTATGCACCGCCCCCTCGGACAGGGTCTCGACACAGCCCTTCAAGGTTGTGATCGGGGTCTTGAGTTCATGCGAAACGTTGGCGACAAAATCACGGCGCATCGATTCCAACCGCTTCATGCGGGTGATATCGTTCATCACCACCAGCGCCCCAATGTTGGCGCCATCCGCATTTTTCAGGACGGCACCATGCAGTTGGATAACCAGTTCGGCATCGCCGCGAAGCACAATTTCCCGCTCCGTGGGACCGGCGGCGCTCAAGGTTTCAACCAGGAACTCCTGCAGGTCTATATTGCGCACTATTTCGAGGATATGGCGCCCCCGGCCCTCGTCCGGCTTGAGGCCCAGCAACCGGCAGGCGGCGGGATTGATGTGCAGGATATGTTCCGCCACATCCACCGCCAGAACCCCCTCGACCATGTTGGCCAGAACGGCGCGCTGCTCGTTGTGCTGAAGGGCCACGGTACGCACCCTTTCATGAAGCTGCGCCGCCATCTGGTTCATCGTGCGCGCCAGAGACGCCATTTCGTCCGTATCAGGCACAGGGATACGGGCCGCCAACTCCCCCTGTGCAAATTGCTCGGAAACCTGCCGCATATATTCCAACGGCCGGGTGATCCGGCGGGAAATGGCCAGAGCCAACACGGCAAACACCCCGGCCACCACAAGGCCGCCAAGGGCAATGTCGCGATACAGGGTTCTGATGGTTTCATCCACAACCGCCAGCGGAAGCGAGACGCGTACCACGCCAGCCACTGACCCGTCTTTCCATACCGGAATGGCCAGATACATCAACCGCCGCCGAAGCGTATCGCTATACCTCAAGGATTGCCCCGTCCTCCCGGCCAGCGCGGCATCGACTTCAGGCCGGTTACGATGATTTTCCATCGTCGCCGGATTCTCCGAAGAATCCGCGATAACCCGGCCATCGGGCAGGATGATCGTGATACGAGACATCGTCAGCCGCCCCAACTCCTTGAACATTTTATCCAAGGCAACCGGATCATCGCCATGATCCAAGGGAGGCGTCAGTTCCCGCGCGATGATCTGGGCGCGGGCCAGAAGATCAGCGGTAACCTGATTTTGATGAAAGGTGTACAATAAATGGTCGGCATACCAGGCGGTCGCCACCAAGGCACCGAGGGTCGCCATCAAAAAATAAGCATAGATTCGCCAGAATAAACGTTTAGACCGCATCATCACTCCTTGAAGCGATACCCCACCCCGCGCACCGTCTCGACATAATCCCCGCGTTTCCCGAGCTTGCGCCGCAGGGAAACCACCTGAACATCCACCGCCCGATCGGTCACCGCATAATCCTCCCCCTTCACGCCATCTACAATCTGTTCGCGGGTAAACACCCATCCCGGCCGCTGCGCCAGGAAATGGAGCAGCCGGAATTCCGAGGCCGTCAACTCGATCGAGGCTTTCCCGCACACGACCTCGTGACGCCCGGGATTGATCATGATGTCATGAACTTTAAGCACATCATCTGTCTTGGCGGGTCCCTTTTCGCGCCGCCGAAGCACGCTGTGAATCCGGGCCAGGAGCACCTTCATGCTGAAAGGCTTGGCAACATAATCGTCCGCCCCCATCTCCAATCCGACCACCACATCCGTTTCCTCGCCCCTGGCGGTGACCATGATAATGGGGATCGTTGCCGTTTCAGGCTTGGCCTTGAGCAAGCGGCAAATTTCCAAGCCGCTCATACCGGGTAACATCAGATCCAGCAAAACAAGATGGGGCTTCTTCCGGGGAATGATTTGCATCGCCTGTTCCCCATTGGAAAGCCCCGTAACCTCATACCCATCCCGGGTCAGGTTATAGGAAAGCAAATCGGCAATATCCGGCTCATCTTCAACGAACACGATATGTTTCTTGACCATGGCCTCATCGTAAGCAACCGTCAGCGAAAAGGAAACGGATTTATTGTTAGAAATTGGTGAGACGAACCAGGCGTAAATCCTTAGACTCTGCCAACCTGCCTCGCCACCTCCCGCACAATCACCCGGGCGGCATCCGGCTTGGCCAGACGTAGGGCGGCCGCACTTATAGAGCGGCGGCGTTCATGATTTTCCAGAATCGGCCAAACCTTGAACGGGGCATCCCAGGGATCCACCAATCGAACCGCCGCCCCGTTTTCAAGCAGATATTCCCCATTCCTCTGCTCCTGTCCGGGAATGGGATCCATGATCACAAGCGGGCACCCCATCACCAGAACCTCCGCCGAAGTCAAACCGCCCGGCTTGCTGATGACCACATCGGCCACACCGATCAATTCATGAATATTCGAGACGAATCCATGCAACATCACTGGCATCGTCAACTCCCTGGCCTTCCGGGCCGCCCGATCCCGTAACGCTTCATTATTGCCGGTCACCACCACCAGTTGTGCCTGAAGCGGCTCTTTGGCAAAAGCACCCAATACATCCACAATCGCTCCGACACCGAATCCGCCGCACAATATTAGGATGACCGGGAGATCGGGAGCCAAGCCCATGCGAATACGCAAATTAACGACATCGGCCGGGGGGACGAACTCGGGGGAAATCGGAATCCCTGTCACCCAGGCACGTCCAGGCGGCTGGCCCATCCGAATTAACTGCCGACGTGCCTCTTCGCATCCAGTAAAATATCCGTCCACGTTTGGGCATGACCACAATGAATGGGCCGCAAAATCCGTGACCACCCCAAACAGAGGCACCTTACCTGCGTCCTTCGGACGACGCCGCCCCAGTATTTCCAAGGGGAGAAAATGGGTACAGATCACCGCATCCGCCTGGAGTTCCCGGCGGAAGCGTTCAAATGACTTGGTGTTTAGCTTATTGAATGTGGTTCGGATTCGCCGGTGCCAAGGTGTCTGGCTTTTCCGATCCGTCAGCGAATAGAGGTAGCCCCAAAGCTCAGGGGCGGATCGCACCATGTTCAAATATCCCGCAGCATAAGTGGTCCGAAAGAGCGGTGGGGTGAATTCCAAAATGTCATGCACGATAGGCTGAATCCCTTCCTGTAGACAGGCTGCCGCGAGGGCCTCCGCCGCACGCCGATGCCCGGCCCCGGCCGAGGCATGGAGAATCAGGATCTTCATAATTTCCCCGGAATGGCATCACGAACCGCTACAGGGCGTGACGCCAGCTTGCGCCGCCGGATGGAAAGCCAGAGCATCAGGATCCCCACGGCCAGATACACGACATAATCCACAGGAATACCCAACATCCAATGGTGGTGCCAAGGAATGCACTGCGGGTTGAATCTTGACAAACCGTAGGCGGGATTCATCACAAACCAGAGAAAATCTTCCAATATCCAGAATACCGCCAAACTCCCCAGCACCCGGAGTTCAAGACGAATGGCATAGCGGCCATGAATAAAAAACATCAGGTGAAAAACCAGGGCCATGAACAGAAAAACCCAAACGTGATACCCGGTCAAAGGACGTCCACCCCAGATAAGATCGAGCACCCAATGGTGTTCAAGCCGCCATGTGGGCAGGTTGGCCGCCCACCCTGCAGCTCCTTCAATCTGAATTTCAACTTTCGCGAAAACCGTCGCCAACACACCGAGCGTTGCCAGCAAGCCTGTCAGATTGCGTAGATCACGATTTCGCCTGTGACGCAACTCAGGCACATTGGGCCTGCCTTTCCTCGCTGGCCCCCACCCCATGATGGCGGAGATACCCTGCCGCCATCGTCCCCATGTAGAGTTCAAGAAACCGGGGATCGGTGCGGGTCAAATCCACCACCAGAAGCGCATCGAGCGCCATGTTAAATTTGGGATCCACATTGCAGGCCAATACCCGCCCCCCCAGTTTCATATACTGCCGCATCAGCACGGGGATTCCTTTTCCATCCTCCTCGATTTCGCTTACCATCTCGGAGAGGGCTTCCAAACCGGGGATACGACAGACAGGCCCCCTCGCGTCCCCCACAGGCGTCCCTTTCATTCTTAATGGATTTCTCGGACGCACCGACAATTGGATGGGTTGGTTGAGCTTCTCCTGCTCGAAGAAATGGGCCACCAATTGACGCGAGGTCTCGTTATACTGATTACTCATGCTGACCGTTCCGAACAGGTTCCGGTATTTCGGATTCCTGGCCACATACGCGCCAATCCCCTTCCAAAGCAGAAGGAGGGGAAGATGTTTGCGTTGGTATTCCTGGCGGACAAAGGATCGCCCGATTTCAATCGCGGGACTCAACGCTTCGATCGTATTCCATTTATACTTGAAAAGGGTGCTGGTATAGAGCCCATCCACTCCGAATTGGGAAAGAATTTTATCTGTCAGACCCAGGCGATACGCCCCAACCACTTCTGATTTATTTTCGTTCCATACAAACAAGTGCTGGTAGAACCTGTCGAATACATCCATATCTTGGGCGTGCCCTGTTCCCTCCCCGACAGCCCTGAACGTCACCTCGCGTAAACGCGCGATTTCGCGGAGCACGCCGGGAATCTGGTTGGCACCGGCGATATACACCTGGTAACCGCTCGTTTCCGCTAATTTCTGTTCCGGCGAAAGCCAGGCCACTTCCCGCGCTAGATCTCCGGCCGCTCCGGCAGAGGCCACGGGCGCCGTGCGCCCACCCCATGCCCGCCCAGTCTTCCGGATACGGGTCACCACCCCGACCTGCCCGAGCAATTGGACACGCATCCTCAGGTAACGGGTAAGTTCCGCATCATCCTGAATAGTTTCCAATTTGGCATGCGGAAGAACCCTGCCAATACTCACCTTCAGCGAGTGGCCCGTCTTGTTGACCATCTCCCGGATGAGCATTGCCGTCCGCAACCGGGGATGAATGAGGCCTGCCATCTGGAAGAGCGGGCCATTCGCCCCGTCGAAAAAGACGGGAAGCACGGCCGCCCCGCTATGCCGCATCAGACGGGCAATAGTCAGAGACCACTCGGATTCGCAAATCCGCCTTCGGGCCAAATCGAAATGCGCCACTTCGCCCGAGGGAAACACGCCCAGCGCGCCGCCGTTTTTGAGCCATCGCAAACTCTGCCGTACAGGGGCTAGATTATTTCCCGTCGCCCTGGAACCACCAAAAGGATCCACCAGGATCATATGCTTGTGAAGCTCTGGAATGGCCGATAGCAGCTGGTTGGCCATTACTTTGACATCCGGTCGAACGGCCGCCAGAAGGCTCAGCAACACCAGGCCCTCAACTCCGCCAAAGGGGTGATTGGCTATCACCAGAAGGGGGCCTTCCCGGGGAATGGCCTCAAGGCCGCCATGGACAATGTTGTGGCTTACGTCAAGGCAGGCCAATGCCCGATCAACAAAGGACTGGGACGTATTGTCCTCCCGGATTTCCTCATACAGGCCGGCCAACCTGTCCAACTGGAAAACACCTCCCAGAATACGGTTGGCCATTGGAGCTATTCCCCTGCCGGGCAACGGCCACGCGGCAGACGGAATAACCTGACAGTCAAGGGCATGAGTAGTTTGCATAATGCCGTCATCATAGACGGCTTCTGTTAAAACCATGCGAGCGGTTGGTTAGAATAATGTGACCGCCTCTATTTCAGGAAATGACGAAGACCCATCCCTTGCGAAACCGCCACCCGGGGAAGCCGGTGTGCCGGGACAAACTTGAGTCCCCACCCCACCCAAGCCAGCACCCGCAGCAGCACAAGCCGATCTGCAAGACGATAGGCCCGTCGGTGCCGAAGCAAATGCCTTAAAACAAAGCGGATCAGTCCGGCGCCCATCCAGGATCTGTTGAACCGTACGACAAACACATAATGGTTCTCCGCCGGGGATTGATGGATTCGTCGGATGAGCCCGCGCAACCGGCTTTCAACCGCCGGATTGGCGGGCCTGAAGAAGTATTCGCGCGCCACCGCAAGAACCTCATAGACTGCATACTGGGCTTTCAATCCCTCCGCAGGGAGTCCCATCTCCTCCGCCAGCGCGATCATCCTCTGAATTTTGCGGAGAGCCTCGTACCCCTGACTTATTTTCCCTTCCAAATCCCGCACAAAGTGACGCAAAAAGATGCGCATCGTATCAGTGATGAACACGGCGTCCCACAAGACATGCATGAGGGGAGGCAACCTCAATCGCCTGAAATAGACCGCACAACGGGCGTAGTCATCCACATATAGTAACTCGGACACCACTTCAGAGGAAAGGCGGAGTAATTCGAGCAGGGACACGGCAGGGACACCGGGCATATGAATGGCGCAATACTGCCGCACCGCCGACTCCACCCCCTGGTGCTCCTTGAACACCCTGATGGTCACCGCCACATTGATCTCATTCCAGAGGGATGAATCCTTCACAAAGGTAATCCGGCGCGATGTCGTCCATCCTCCCGTCTGGCACCAGATCCAAGCCCCCACCACATTGCGACAGGAAGCCAGTTCCTTTTCGTACCGCTCATAATCCCAGCCGATGAAAGAAGGGTATTCCCCGCCCCCCTCGTATTCGCGGCGGGCCTGAAGTTCGATCATTTTGTTGTGTCGGGAATCATCGTGAAAATGGCGATTGAGGGGAACGTATTTGAAAAAATCCGTCTCCCCGTATTTCAGGGAAAGAATCAACCGGGGATGTTCAAGCCCTGTGAATACCGCCTCGTAGGTTTTCCTGTTCCACATCAAATCTCCGATGCGATAGGCCCCCAGACTCCAGGTGCGCATGATCAGGGTGCGGCGACGGGTTTCACACACCGCCAATAGCGCCTCCACATAACAGCGGGCCTGACGGGGAGTCCTCAAGATCTGCCGACTCAGAAAATCGCCATGGACATCCAGTCCGTCGGATTCCCCGAAACGGGCGATAATCCCCTGGACTGAGGGGAAATCCCGGAATAAGGCATCGACAGCATCGCCCAGAAACCGAATGATCTTGCTGTCATCCCGTCCCAGTCGCTCATCCAACTCCCGGTTAAAGAACGAGATATCGGTGGTCATGTAGACCTGGAGTCCCGCTGCCCGGGCAATTTCAAAAAGGGCCGCGAATTCATACCGATAGGCGGCGATCCTGTCCCGGAGGGGCGGCGGGTAGGCGAAAGAGTCGGTCAAGTGCGCCAGGTCATCGAGCGAGATGGCATTGAACCCAAGGGAGGCCGCCGTGCCTGCAAAACGGGTGAAGGCTTCCCGGATCTCCCTGAACACGTCCGCTTTGACATGGCCATTGCGTTCCAGGGCGGAAAAGGGAATCTTGGACCAGTTTACAGTTCGCTTGGGATGCCCTAGAAAGAAGGGCCCGATCCCGTCAATCATGAAGAGATCCATGTCAGAATAATTGATCGAGAGCCTTGTCCCAACTCATCTCAAGCGCCGTTTTCAAAGCGCTTCGCCCCATATCAGCCCGTCGATTGCCGTCCCAAACGAGATCCCGGATACCGGCACATAGGGGAGCCGGGGTTCTCACATCCACGGCAAGGCCCGATCCATTTCGCGCAACAATCTCGGCGGGACCACCCTGCGTTGAAACGATGGCCGGCAAACCGGACGCATGGGCTTCCAGCACCACGTTGCCGAAGGTATCGCTCGCGCTCGGAAACACAAACAGGTCTGCGCTCGCGTACGCGGTGGCCAGCTCCTCCCCGTGAAGAACACCCGTGAAACAAATATTGCTGTCCTTGTGTTGATGGCGGAACGTCGCGAGTTCAGGGCCATCCCCAACCACGATCAAATCCAGATTGGGCGTAGTGGTCCGCGCAATCTGGAAGGCGTCGATCAGGGTCTTGATGTTCTTCTCTCTCGAGACGCGCCCCACATACAGCAATTTGAGGTTCCCATTGAGGCCATATCGCTTCCAGAAATTCCCATCGCGTTTCCCGGGGTTAAAACGGGTCAGATCCACACCTCTCGGCAACACTTTAAGCCGGGCCTTGTCAAAGCCATTTTCGGCCAGAAGATTCCTGTAATACTCGCTCGGGACATGAATCCGATCCATCTGTCCATAAAACCACACCATGTATCTCCAGGCCAGTTGCTCAAGCGACTCATCCTGAGTGAGGCACTTGACATATTTCGGAAAATCCGTGTGGTAGATACCCGCAGACTTGATGCCTAAAAGTCGAGCGGCCATCAACGCCGTCAACCCCATGGGGCCGGGAGTCGAGATGATCACCTCGCAATAGTTTCCCCGCTCCAAGGCTTCGATCACATCCAGAAAGGGAGGGAATACCATTTTTTGGGAATCATACTCCGGCAGGGAAAACGTTCCCAAAGGAGGAAAATTGACCGCTTCCGTCCCGGTGTCGGGCGGGGATTCCATGGCTGTCATGACGGTGATGGGCCAGCCGCGGCCACGGGCTTTTTCAGTGAGCATCCGGATGGTGTGGGACACCCCGTTCACATCGCTGAAGGTATCCGTGACCCACGCGCGACGATGACTGCGCTCGGGACAGACGAGACCTCCCCCGAGACGGGTGGCGGCTTCCTGCAGAAATCGCTCGTCCTTATGCTGAACCCCGAACGCCGTTAAATAGGGGGCGATCCCCAGCATCACGGTGCCCATCGACGCCAGCGACTGGAATCCGTCAACCAGGCGTCCTTCCTCCACATGACCGAGGAATTGTTGCAGGAACGCATACCCGAGTTCGTGGCTGATCCGGCTGGCCGTGGCAAAGTTTTCGACGTCAGGCCCCACACGCCGACCTACCAATCCTCCACCCGGAGCCGAATTCCCACGCAATTTCGAAAATGACTCCACCATCAACCGCTCCCCAGGACTCAGTTTTCGGACACGATATTTCTTGATGACCCGTTCCGCCCAGGCGCGGACCGGCCCGGACGTTTTTTCCGGCTCTTCGTAACCGCTCAACAGGCGCTTAAATAATTCGCCAAGTACCGAGGATCCCGCCCCATGGTTCAAAAGGCGGCTGCGATAATATTGGTAAGCGATGTGATAGAGACTATGTGCCAGGCGTAAACTGGTGCCCGGAGTTCCACGGGGTTCATGACGCCCCGCACGCAAATGCGCCAGGAATTCCTGCACCGAATCGGCAGGGGGGGTGACCGTATAAGCGCTGGCGGCGTATAGACCACTGTGATCATCGCTGCCTCCCGTGAAACGTTTCACCCACGTAGTCTTGCCATAGGGCTGGATTCCATGCCGGTCAGACATGGCCCAAATCTGCTCCTCGGTAAGCTGGGAAAACAGCGCTACAGTCAAATCCCCTGCCCTGGGGTGGCGTGACCCGTTGATGGCTTCAAAGCGCTCGAATAGCAAAAGCAGTTTTTCAACATGCTCGACGGTCAGCACGTCGTTCACCCGAAACAACGGATGCGCAATAACATGGAGGATGGCTTCATCGGCCAGATATTTCCGCAGGTCGTAGATATTCTTCCGGATGATCTGTAAGTCCGAAAACTGCCGCTCGGTGATATCCTGTACCAGGCAATGGATTTTGCACCCATCCTCGGGGAAATACGTGGTCAACTCCGCCGAGATAAAGGTACCCGGAAGATGGGCGATTTCAAGAGCTCCGTCAATACAGTTGTGATCCGATATGGTAACGTAATCCATCCCCTTTTCCCGACAGACACGATACACATCCTCCGGCTCGGCAAAACATTCCGGCGCACCGATCCGCCGCAGAAACCATTCGGTCGGCCGGTCGGAATACTTACTGTGCACATGAAGATCCGCCTTCATGGAGCTTGTGTAACCTGATGATGTTGGCTTCATACTCCAGAATAATCACCAATCTTTGTAAGGGGAAAATGAGCGTTTGATGAGAATTTCGTTTTCATTCACGGAATTGACGTGATTATTTTGACGCTCTATGGCATTAATTCTTCCCATGATAACTGCTATCAGACGACTACTCGGGTATGACGACAAGTTTTTCGACCTCCTTGAAGCCAGTGCCGATGAGGCCAAAGCCAGTGTTCAGCTTCTGCTGACCTTGCTAAAAAAGCCGGAGGGGATCACCTCCATGGGCGATTTCATTCATTCCCGCCGGAAAGATAAGCGGATCACGGAGCAGATCACGGAAGAACTTTGCAAAACTTTCGTGACCCCGCTGGAGCGCGAGGACATCGAGTCCCTCTCCCTGGCACTCTACAAAATCCCGAAAACCGCCGAGAAATTCAGCGAAAAGTACATGCTCTGCACCGATATGCTGAAGGACGCCAATTTCCTGGATCAGGCGACCATTCTCGAGCAAACCACCGAGACCGTGTCCCAAATGGTGACCAAACTGCGAACCCGGGCGCATCTCGAAGAAATGAAGGAATACAATATCCGCCTCCATTATCTCGAGGGCGAGGCCGACAAACTGATGCTTGATCTTGTCAAGGATCTCTATAGTGGAAAACATGATCCCTTGAAGGTGATTATCATCCTTGACCTCCACGAAACCCTGGAGAAAATCATCGACCGTTGCCGGGATGTCGGCAACATCATTTTCCAGGTCGTGCTCAAGTATTCCTGACGCTTAAACCCGCACCCCGAAAAATACACGCATGCTGATCCTTATCCTGACAGTGCTGCTGATCGCGTTAGCCTTCGAGTATATCAACGGCTTCCACGACACCGCCAACTCTATCGCCACCACCGTTTCAACCAAAGTGTTAACGCCGCGCCAGGCGGTGGCCATGGCCACCTGCTTCAACCTGCTGGGCGCCATGGCTGGGGTGGCTGTGGCCAAGACCATCGGCCAGGGACTGGTGGATACCCAGTTTGTGGGCATTGACACCATTCTGGCCGCGCTGCTGGGCGCCATCGTGTGGAACCTGCTGACCTGGTGGTTATGTTTGCCATCCAGTTCGAGTCATGCCCTGATTGGCGGACTCTGCGGCGCCACCCTGGCGTCCTCCCATGATAACTGGCACGTCATCCGGTGGGCCGTTCCCAACACCGCCTCGGGGCACATGGAAGGCCTCTGGCCCAAGGTGATCATGCCTATGTTTATCTCGCCCGCCGTCGGGTTTGTTTTTGGCGCCCTGCTGATGGCGCTGCTGGTCGTGCTGCTTCACAAGATGCGCCCCCTGCTGATCAACAAGGTGTTTTCCAAACTCCAACTGGTGAGCGCCGCGTGGATCAGTTTCAGTCATGGCACAAACGATGCCCAGAAGACCATGGGGATCATCGCCCTCATCCTCTTCACCGCCACAACCAAAAGCACTTCCTTCGGGGCCCTACCACCTTGGCTGGAGTTCCTGAGAACCCCCGAGTTTACCGTGGCCACCTGGATCAAGGTGACATGCGCCCTGACCATGGCGGCCGGAACCGCTGCGGGCGGCTGGCGGATCATACGAACTATGGGACACAAGATTGTGCGGATGCAGCCCATTCACGGATTTGCGGCACAAACGACGGCGGCCGCCGTGATTTCCCTAGCCACCCATTGGGGCATCCCGCTCTCCACCACCCACGTCATCTCAACCTCCATTATGGGGGTCGGAGCCACCAAACGCCTCAGCGCCGTAAAATGGGGTATTGTGGGCCGCATCGTCTGGGCATGGGTGCTCACTATCCCGATCACAGCCGTATTGTCCTACTGGATCGAGCGGGCGCTCCTGCCTATCTGGATGAAGTGATCGGGGAGTGGATGGGGCTCGATCCACGGCGAAGAGTGATAGGCATGCCTTTGGAAAACGTTAATCGATGAGGAGTGTTACGATGAAGCCCATTGCCATTCAGTTATTCACGCTGAGGGAAGCGTCGAAAAAGGATTTTGCAGCGGTGTTAAAGCGGGTGGCCGCAATCGGCTACAAGGGGGTGGAACCGGCAGGGTTTTATAATTATACGCCGCTGGAGTTTCGCAAGGCGGTTGAAGATCTGGGCATGGTGATTTCCTCGACCCATAGCCCTTGGGCGAAACCTGACAATCTTGAGGCGACGATTGCGACCTGCGAAGAGTTGGGTGTGAACAAGGTCGCGGGCGGCTGGAGCCGGAATGAATTCAAGGATCTGGACGCCATCAAGCAAACCGCCGCCATTACCGCCGGGATGGAGGCGACGCTCTCGAAGGCCGGGATCACTCTCACCCTTCACAACCACGCCTGGGAATTCGAAAAACTGAACGGGCGGATCAAACACGAGATTTTCGCCGAACTCTGCCCAAAGGTGAAATTCGAGCTCGACACCTATTGGGCGGCCAATTTCGGGGAGAACAACGCCATTGAAATGGTGCGCCGTTTTGCCCAGCGGTCTCCCCTCCTTCATATCAAGGACGGCCCACTGGTTCGACCGATAGAGGTTTATAATGCTGCCACAAGTACTTTGGAACTGAAGGCAGGCGCTCAGAGCGCCTCGCTTCTGGCGGTGGGAAGCGGCAAGATGGACATCAAAGGCGTGATCGGCGCCATGGATCCGGCCGTGACCGAGTGGCTGGTGGTGGAACAGGACAATAGTGACACCGATATGCTTGAATGTGTCGAGAAAAGTTATCGCTACCTGATTGAAAACGGGCTGGCGGTGGGAAATAGAAAGTGAGGCAGGACAATGACAAAAAATATAGGAATTATCGGGTGTGGTAATATTTTCAGCGCCTACATCAAAGGCTGCGCGATGTTCCGGGCAGTCAAAGTTGTGGCCTGTGCTGATATTAACATGGATGTTGCCAAGGCCAAGGCGACGGAATTCAAGCTCAAGGCCATGACGGTTGACAAGTTGCTGGCGGATCCGTCCATTGACTTTGTCATCAATCTGACCGTACCCAAAGTCCACGCCGAGGTAAGCCTGAAGGCGCTCCGGGCCGGGAAGCATGTGTACAGCGAAAAACCGCTGGCGCTGGATGTGGGCGAGGGCCGGAAGGTTTTGGATTATGCCAAAAAAAGGGGACTCCGTATGGGCTGCGCTCCGGATACGTTCCTGGGGGCGGGGCTCCAGACCTGCCGCAAACTCATAGACGACGGGTGGATCGGGCGCCCGCTGTCGGGAACTGCATTCATGATGTCACAGGGGCCCGAGTCCTGGCATCCCAATCCGGCTTTCTTCTATCAACGGGGTGCCGGACCCATGCTCGACATGGGACCCTATTACATTACCGCGCTCGTTCATTTGCTGGGGCCGATCAAGGCTGTCTCAGCGATGACAGGCAAGGGACTTGAACAGCGGTTGGCGACGTGTAAGGAACATTTCGGCGAGATGATTCCCGTGGAGATCCCGACCCACAACAGCGGGAGTCTGCTTTTTGAAAGCGGGGCTATTGTCACCTTGGTTGTCAGTTTTGACGTGCAACGGCATCACCACAGCCCGATCGAGATTTACGGGACGGAAGGCAGTCTGGCTGTACCGGATCCAAACACCTTTGGCGGGCCAGTCTCGGTTTTCAGGCCTGGCAATGAGGCATGGCGGGAGATGCCTTTTGCGTACGGATATCATGACAACTCGAGGGGAATCGGCGTAGCCGATATGGCCTATGCGATCCAATCAGGGCGGCCGCATCGATGCGATGTGAGCCTGGCGTTACACGCACTGGAAGTGATGCTGGCATTTGAGGAATCCGGCCAAACACGGTCCTGGGTGGACATCAAGAACCCGTGCGCCCAGCCCAAACCCTTTCCGCAAGGGTTGCCTCCGGGCGTGCTGGACGACTAGGACGCTTACCCAAAGTTCATGTAGACGCCCTTGGGGCCAGTCTGGGCGTCATCCCATTTTTTGGGCTTTGATGAACCGATGCTGGCGATTTTCTTGGAGGACATCAGGGAGGCTTTCCCCTCCCGCACGCCTATGGGCAGAGTGGTGGTGTCGAATTCCTGTTGCCGGATGGCCGCCGTCTCGGGCACATCATACTGCACGTACAGGGTTGGCACATCCTGATCGGAAAAGAACAGGATATGCGCCCCGCGCGGGATACAGTGGTACTCGCGGTTTGTCACCAGGGCGCCGGAAAACCGCTTGATGCGCGTAAAGCCGTCCTCATGATACACCACCGTCAGAACCCGCTCCCGATCCAGGATGGCGCAGTGGATCAGGGTGGAGTCCACGAATAGTTTCTCGGGCGGCGGCACGCCCTTGTACCGGCCGTCCTTCCAGACCAGCAGGAGTTTGTCGAGCGAGGAACATTCGAACAGAGTCGTTCCGGCGATCTTATACCCCAGGTATCCCTTGGCGCGATCCTGGTTGATGGTGAGTTCAGAGGCCGTCAGTTCACGAACCCCGACCGCCTGGAACCGGGCCATTTGCGTCCGGCGCGGAAAGTTCGGGCCGTATTTCTTTTGGAGCTGACGCAGATACCGTACGGCATAGCCGGTTAAGTTGGCCATATTCTCGCGGGACTCAGCCAGTTCCGTCCGTAGCGACTCCATCTCCTGCTGATTCTTCGCCACATCGAACAGCGAAATACGCCGGATGGGAATACCTAGCAGCAGTTCGATGTCACCATTCGTGATATCACGTTGAAGTTGCGTGAGAAAGGGGCCCAGTCCCGTTCGCACCACCTGCTCGACTTCGTCATGGGATTGACAGGCCTCGATGGGCGTATAGAGCCGGTTCTGCACAAAAATCTGGATCAGTGTCTTGCGATGCAGATCTTCGGTCAGCCGCTTCTGCTGAACCTTCAACCGGCGCTTGAGTAACTCCAGAAGCCGATCGGTGTTATACTGCAGTACTTCTTCCACATTCATCTCGGTCGGTCGACCGGCGCGAATAACCATGATTCGGCTCGCCACCTGCACCTCGCACTGGGTAAAGGCGTAAAGGGTCTCAACAGCCCGCGCGGCGTCCTCGTCAGGCTGCAGTTGAACCTCCACCTCAACCGCCTCCGCCGTGTAGTCGCTGATGCCGCGAAGTTTGACCTTTCCCTTGCGTCCCGCCTCCTCAATGGACGCGATCAGGGAATCGGTGGTCGTGCCGAAGGGGGCTGAACGCACCACCAGTGTCTGGACGTCGCGGATCTCGATGGCAGCCCGCACCCGGACATATCCCCTGCCCTTGTCGTAGCCAGTCACATCCATCATCCCGCCCTGTATGAAATCGGGATAGACCTCGCAAGGCCGCTTCTGGAGGATCGCTACCTGGGCTTCCAGCAATTCGTTAAAGTTGTGCGGCAGAATGCGGGTGGACAACCCCACGGCAATGCCCTCCGCGCCAAGAAGCAACAGCAGGGGAATGCGGGCAGGCAGCGTTACGGGCTCTTCTTTGCGCCCATCATAGGAAGGAACATAGTCGGTCAGATCGGAATCGAATATCTCATCCCGGGCCAGTGACGTCAGGCGGCATTCGATATAGCGGGACGCCGCCGCCGGGTCGCCGGTAAAGAGATTTCCAAAGTTCCCCTGTCCTTCAATCAGGTACTGCTTGTTCGCCAGCGTGACCAGGGCGTCCGCGATGGAGGCATCCCCGTGCGGATGAAACTGCATGGTATACCCGACGATGTTGGCCACCTTGATAAACTTCCCGTCATCGTTTTCGCCCAGCGAATGAAGGATACGGCGCTGAACCGGTTTCAAGCCGTCTTCGATATCGGGGATGGCTCGGTCGCGAATAACATAGGACGCATACGTCAGGAAGTTTCCGTTCACCAGCCCCTTGAGCGGGCCATCGGCCACGGCGGCGATATCCCGGATCACAAGGCTATCCTTGGCCCCACCCCGCGCCTCTGAAGGGATGGGCGTCACCAACTCCTCATCGCCAAACAATTCCGGTTGATCGCTCACGAGGAGTGCCCCAACGCGGCCGCAAGGGTGTTAAGGAGATCGGCGCTGCTGAACGGTTTGACCAGGAATGGCTGCTGCGTAATTTCCGGGCGCCGCGCATGAATATCAGCGTAGCCGCTGGTCAGCACGCAACGCAACAGGGGGTGCTTCCGTCTAAGCGACCGGACGAGATCCACGCCGTTCCCGTCGGATAGCACGACGTCGCTCAACACCAAATCAAAGTTCCCGGCGTTCAGGGCTTCCGCCTCGGCGCACGTTTCCACGGCCGTTACCCGATATCCGTTCCGTACCAGCGTCTGCGTAATCAGGCGGCATACCGATATCTCGTCCTCAACAACAAGAATACGCTCATTGCGCCCCCCTGAAGCCGGAACGACAAAGGCGGGAGCGAACGTCACGGCCTCCCCATCCGCGGCGGGCAGGTCGATCGTGAAAACAGTACCCTTTCCCGGCTCACTGTCCACGGTGATCACCCCCCCGTGTTGCTTGATGATGCCGTAGACGGAGGCCAGACCCATGCCGGTTCCCTTACCCCGTTCCTTCGTGGTGAAAAACGGCTCGAAAATTCTAGCCCGGATGTCGGGCGCCATGCCGATGCCGGTGTCGGCTACGGAGAGGCGGACGACCCGCCCGGCATGTCGGTCAGATTGAAGCGCCGGATCCCCTTCCGCCCTTTCAATGTTCTCGGCCCGGATAAAAATCGTACCGCCGCTGGGCATGGCGTCGCGGGAATTGACGACCAGATTGATGAGAACTTGTTCAATCTGGGAGACATCGGCTTTTACCCGCCACAAGCCGGGTACCGGCTCGAATGTGAGCCGTATGTTTTCCCCGATCAAGCGGACGAGCATGGATGACACATTGGACACCAATTCGTTCAAATCCATTACCGTCGGCGTCAGGACTTGCCGGCGGCCGAAGGCCAGTAGTTGCCGGGTCAGGGCCGCAGCGCGTTTCCCGATACGCTGGATTTCTGAAACTGACTCGTGCTGCGGCTTCCCCGGGGTCAACTGTTCCAGCAGCATCTCGGTGTGGCCGAACAGGATCTGCAGGAGATTGTTGAAGTCGTGGGCGATACCGCCGGCGAGTTGACCAACGGTCTCCATTTTATGAGCCTGGTCCAAATCTTCCTGCAGCCGCTTGATCTCCGTGATGTCGGTGGAGATCCCGCAGACGGCGCAGGGTTTTCCGTCAGATCCCGGTATCGGGAATTTAACGTCAAGATAGGTGTGGATCCCGTCATCATGGGGCACACGCTCCTCGGTCTCGATATGACTGTCCGAGGCAATCGCCCGCTGATCGGCTTTCTGGAATCGGCGAGCATACTCGGCGGGGAAGATGTCATAGTCCGTTTTTCCGATGACGCCTTCCTGGGTAACGTGAAACAAATCCGCATAACGACGATTAACCATCATATAGCGCCCGGCGAGATCCTTGACAAACACCACGGCGGCGGTGTTTTCGATAATGCTGGTGACAAGAAATTCGCTACGGCGTTGAGATTCCTCGGCAGCCAGGCGGGCACGGAGGAGATGGGTGGAGTGGCGTTGCCAGATCAGGCCCAATCCCAAATACACCGTCATGGACAGGATCATGAGGATAAGGGTCAGAAGCCATGTTTGTCGCTGGGCCGCCCCATACACTTCCGCCTGATCTATTTTTACCACCATGGTCCAGGGAGTCCCCGGCACGGGTTGGAATGCCGCCAATACGGGAACCCTCCGATAGTCCAAACCCTCAATGATGCCCGGTTTCCCGCGCAACGCCACCGCCGCCGGCAAACCCGGGGTATCGAGCGGAAGTTTGAATTTGAGGGCCGCATCCGGGCGGTGCCGCAGCCTGTTGAGAAAGAGCACCTCTTTACCCTCGGCCCGAATGAGAAGCGTTTCGGCCGTCTGGCTGAAGATCGGCCATATATCCACCACGGGGTACAAGCTCAACGCGGCGGAAATTTCCATAAGCATCACCCCCCGGGGCGGGCGGCCCGGCAGGGACAGCGGGATGATTATATCCATGTGCGGAAAGTCCGCTTTCACACTGCTCAAGTGCAGATCCGACACAATGCTTTTCCCTGATTGAAGCGCCTCGGCGGATCGAGTTAGCGTCAAACTGCCCAGTTGGGTCTCACCCACCGGGGACGACGAGATCACGTTCAAGTTCGAGTCCATCAACACAACCCTGCCATAAAATCCGTGTCGTTGAAGTATGTCCATCCAGACTTGGAGGTGATCCTGTTTTTCGCCGGGGGGAACAAACCCGAGAAACAAGGGCGCCATCGTCGAACAGAGATCGGCATCGACCAGCCGTTCGCGATACCATGCGGAAATTTGGTCGGACTTGACCTGTGCAATGGTCTGCAGCTCGTTCCCGGCGGTTGTTTTGGCGGACATGATCTCACGCTTCATAAACATCACGCCGACAATCGCGATTACCGCGAACACAACCAGCACCAACGTGATGCGGGTCAGCCTTATGGTACGGGTGCTGGCATCGTCCTGAAGAGTCCTCTCACCGACGATGCCCCGGAACATCCAGTCCAGCGGGTTCGGAGTAACCGCCAAGACCCAGCCCAGCAGGATAAACTCGATGGCCGTCGGGAGCGCCATGGGAATGATGGAGGTTCCGTAAAACAATGGAGCCCCGACCATGTAGCCCAGCAGCACGGTCAGACCCAACAGGCTCACGGCCGCTCCCAATCGCGAGGCGACCTGCCGCATCCACGGGTACCGCGTTCCGGCGACCAGGGGCAGACCCAAGGCGACGGAACATACGATAAACGCGACGGCCGTCAGGAACGACATCCTGCCCTCGCCCGGATTCACGGTCCCGTTGATCACGGGGTACACCCCGTTTGTCTCGATCGCGCCAACGCCCATATCGCTATTCCAGATCACAAACAAGCCGATCAGGCAGGGAAGGGATGCGGCGAGGACGGTGACGAGGCGGGTTGCGGGGTGTTCGGAACGGAAAACCCGGGCGAACAATGCGGTGCTGAACAGGACAAACAACCAAGCCGTGGTGGGTGCCATCGGGATGTATCCGGCCCCAAAGGTGGCAAGAGACCACCGGCCAACGGCCCAAGCCCCTGCTATAAACAAGGCCACTAGGCCCGTCATGATCGTACAGGCCATCACGGAAAATCGAGCCCAATTATCGATGCGCGGGGTAGTGTTCAATTTCCGAAATTATGCCGAAATCCGGCTAGAGGGTCAAGTTGTCCATGATGTACTGCCGGCGCTCGGGCGTATTCCTCCCCATATAGAAACTCAGGATGGCGGGAATGCTGTGCCGATTCTCCACCTCGACCGGGGTCAACCGCATGTCCGGCCCGATAAACTGCTTGAATTCGCCCGGCGAGATTTCGCCCAGGCCCTTGAACCGGGTCACTTCCGCCCCGCGCCCGATCTCCTTTACCATAGCGTCCCGCTCCTGCTCGGAGTAGCAGTACACCGTCCGCTTGGCATTGCGCACTCGAAACAAGGGTGTTTCCAGGATGTGGATATGCCCGCCATGCACGATTGGCTCGAAGAACCGGAGGAAGAAGGTCAGCAACAGGTTGCGGATATGGAGCCCATCCACGTCGGCATCGGTGGCCAGGATCACCTTGTTATAGCGGATCCGCTCAACCGACTCCTCGACGTCCAAGCTGCGCATGAGGTTGTAGAGTTCCTCGTTCTTATACATCACGTCGCGGTTGAGCCCCCAGGTATTGAGCGGTTTACCACGCAGCGTAAAGACGGCCTGATTGGACACATCGCGGCAACTGGTGATCGAGCCCGCCGCCGACTGCCCTTCGGTAATGAACAACATCGAGCCTTCGCCGATTCCATCGCTCTTGTCAAAATGAATCTTGCAATCCTTCAACTGCGGCACCCTGATGGAGGTGGCGCGGGAACGCTCGCGGGCCATCTTCTTGATGGATTGCAACTCCTTGCGCAGTTTGACCGTTTCCTCAATCTTCAGGATCGCCTTTTCGGCCGCCCTGGGATCGCGGTGCAATAAATCCACCACCACCTCCCTTACGTGCTGAACCAGGTCGCTCCGAATTTCGGTATTCCCAAGCTTATTCTTCGTCTGCGACTCGAAGACCGGATCTTTCAATCGGATCGCCATGGCGCCAGCCATGCCTTCCCGGACATCATCCCCCTCAAACTTGCCCTTGGAATATTCGTTAAACGCCTTGACCAGGCCTTCCCGAAAGGCGCTCAGGTGCGTTCCGCCATCGCTGGTGTATTGGCCGTTCGCGAAAGACATGAACACTTCCTCGAACCGGTTGGTATGCGTGAAAGCCAGTTCCAGCGTCTTGGAACGATAGTGAAGAATGGGATAAAGCGCCTCATCGCCGACCTCGTCATCCACCAGATCCTTAAGCCCATCCTTGGAATGGAAGGCCACCCCGTTAAACTCGATTTTCAGACCGGCATTGAGAAACGTATAGAGTTGAAACCGTCGCTTCAGGTGTTCAGGAAGAAATGCCGCTGCGCCGAAGATGCCGGCGTCCGGCTCAAACACGACTAGCGTCCCGTCGGGCTCATCGGTTTTCCCCTTGGATTCATGGGTCAGTTTGCCGCGCTTGAACTCGGCGGCAGAAAATTCACCGCCCCGGTGACTGCACACCCGGAACGCCGAGGACAGCGCGTTCACCGCCTTGGTGCCCACTCCGTTCAGCCCGACGCTGAACTGAAAGACATCGTCATTATACTTGGCACCGGTATTGATGCGTGACACACATTCCACGACCTTGCCGAGCGGGATGCCGCGCCCGAAGTCCCGCACCGTCACCCGCGCTCCCTCCACGGCCACCACCACACGATCCCCGTACCCCATGATAAACTCATCGATGGCGTTATCGACCACTTCCTTGACCAGCACATAGAGGCCGTCGTCGTAATGGGAGCCATCCCCAATGCGGCCGATGTACATCCCGGTCCGCTTGCGGATATGCTCCAGCGAGGAGAGCGTCTTGATCTTGCTCTCGTCATAGTTATGGGTCTTTACAGCGCTCATGATATTGGGTCGCGCATTGTACAGAATTGCGATAAAGTCACCAGTATGAAGAAACACATCATCCTTCCCTGCCTGCTGGCAACCAGCATGGCATTACTGGCCGCTGAACCGGTTCCCATTGTTCGCGTCCGTGAATTCGATAAAAATAGCACGCTGAAAGAGGCAACCCTTATGAACAAGATAATCAAGACCGATACGGAATGGAAGAAACAGCTCACCCCCGAACAGTATCGGATCACCCGCGGGAAAGGGACCGAATCGCCATTCTGCGGCCTGTTGACGGATCAAAAGGAACCCGGCCATTATTCCTGCCTCTGCTGCGGACTGCCTCTTTTCAGTTCCGATGCCAAATTCCATTCCGGCACCGGGTGGCCGAGCTTCTTCAAGGCCATCGCCCCTGAGAACATCATCGAGCACAAGGACACAAGCTTAGGAATGACCCGCACCGAGATTCTCTGCGCCCGCTGCGACGCCCATCTCGGCCACGTCTTCGAGGATGGTCCCAAACCCACAGGCCTCCGCTACTGTCTGAATTCGGCGGCTCTGGTGTTCACGGCGCAGCAGGCAGGAGGTCGCTGACGCGGGGGCTCCCTGCCGCCTTGGGCGGCAGGCGCCTCAAATTTCTGCGTCCCGCAACGCAACGGCGCGGGGACACAGAAGCAACCTTCCCCTTGACAATTCCCCGGCGATTTATTAATGAGTGAGCACTTACTTATTCGGGGAATAGGATTTTCACGTGGCAAGACCGGCATCCATACAACCTGACGCTATCCTGAAGGCGGCCCGCCGGGTGTTCATCAAACATGGCTACAAGGCCGGCACCGCCCTGATTGCCCGGGAAGCGGGGGTTTCGGAAGGCTCGCTGTTCAAGCATTACAAAAGCAAATGCAACCTTTTCCTCGCCGCCATGGACGTGGAGGCGGGAAAACAATCCTGGGAAGATCTCCTCATGGCGTCGATCGGCGCCGGTAATATCCGCGACACCCTGGAATCGGCGGGCATCCTTTTGCTCAACCGGCTCCGCCTGATTTTGCCGTGCATCATGATGGTAACCTCGAGCGGGGTTACCATCCCCAAGCATCATCACCCGGGCCGGCGGCCTCCCCCCATCCAGAACATGGAGGTGATGTGCCGCTTTTTTAAACAGGAAATCAAGGCGGGCCGGATGGTGATGACGTCTCCTGAAATCCAGGCCCAGGCTTTTCTCGGGGCGCTCTCCCACTACGCCTGGTGCGAAATCCTATTCAAATACAAACCCTCATCCCCGGATGCGTATGTCCGCAATGTTGTGGACACCCTTGTGAAGGCAACCAACCCCCATCGACCGAGGTCCAAAGCATGAAAATAGCCGCACTACAACTCCTCTCCTTCGCCACGCTGGTTCTCCTGATGGCCGGCTGCGTGGAGGCGCCGCCACCGTCTTCTCTGACAACCCAATGGAACGCGCCAAATGACGCAAAAAAGCAGGATCGAGTCTGGGACACAGTCCGGGCTGAGAAGCCGGATCTTACGAAACCGTTAACCCTCTTCGAGCTTGCCGATCTTGCGCTACAAAACAATGCCGCCACCCGCAGGGCCTGGCACGAAGCTCGCGCCGCCTCGGAGCAGGTTCGTTTCACAGAAGGTTATTTCATACCCAATCTCACCGCCGGTGTCGGTATGACCCGCGTCACCACGGCGGCACACCCGGACAGTTTTGACCAGAACAGCCTGACCTACGGCCCCGGTCTGCAGTTGAGCTATCTGGTTTGTAACTTCGGCGGCGGCCGCAGCGCCGCCGTGGAACAGGCGCTCCAAACCGTGTATGCCGCCAACTTTGCCTTCAACCAGGCGGTGCAAGACACGCTCCTTTCAGCGCAACTGGCTTACTATAACGTCATCAGCGCCCAGGCTGGCGTGGAAACCGCCGCCACGAATTCCCTGGATGCCAGGGTGATTCTTGACGCTGCCACCGAGCGCCGCAACGCGGGCGTCGGCGTGGATCTGGACGTGCTCCAGGCCCGGACCATTTACGATCAATCCCTCTACGCCTTGGCCAGCGCCCAGGGCCAGCAGCAAATCGGCTGGGGCTTGCTGGCCCAAGCCGTGGGACTGCCGGCCGACACCCAACTCCAAATCGCCATGCCCGCAACCAACATGCCCGCCTCGCTCTCCAAGACAGATTTGCGGCGTTTCATCGACGCCGCCCTGGCACGGCGTCCGGATCTCTCCGCGTTGCGGTCTACGCTGGCCGCCCGCGAGGCTGCCATCAAGGTGGCCAATGCCACCCGCTGGCCTTCCCTTTATCTTAACGGTTCGGTGGCCCGCGACTACTACGAACTCTACGGACTGAACAACCGCGCCGCCGCCGCCAACGATTGGGCGTACACGGGCGGCCTCAGTTTGAAATGGAATCTTTTTGACGGCTTTCAGACTTTGAGTTCCAAGCGCATCGCTGAAGCTCAGGCCGAGGCCATGCGGGCCCAGGTTAAACTGGTTGAACTGGGCGCCAGCGCCGAAATCTGGTCACGATTCCAGAACTACGAGACGGCCTTGCACAAATACGACTTCAGCCTCTCCGCCCTCACGAGCGCCACCGCCGCCTGGCAACTGGCCTTGGACAGCTACAAGGCCGGCGTCAAAAGCATCCTCGATGTCTTGACCGCCGAAACCCAACTGGCGCAAGCCCGCGGCCAACATATTGTTGCACGACAAGACGTATTCACGGCATTGGCGCAGTTGGCGCATGCCACGGGAGCAATCGAAAAAGGACCACAACATGAATAGCAGCACACGTTTCACCACCACACTCTTCACCCTCACCGCCCTTGCGCTTTTCGCCAGCGCCTGCGGTAAGAAACAGGCGGGCGGCCCCCCTTCCGCACCCCCGCTCATGGTCTTGATGGCGCCTGCCATCAAGGCGGATTTACCCGTCGTTATCACCACCTATGGAACGACACAGGACAAAGAGAGCGTGGACATGGTTCCCCAAGTCTCGGGCCAACTGACCCATGTGCTGTTCCAGGAAGGCGCGATTGTCACCAATGGCCAGCCGCTCTTCCAAATCGATCCGCGGGATTACCAAACGCGCGTCCAACAGGCCGGAGGCATGATCGCGGCTGACAAATCCTCCTTGGAACTCGCCCGGATCACCCTCGATCGCAACCAGCCACTGCTGGAAAAACGGCTCATCTCACAGGAGCTGTTTGATACCATCAAAAACAAGGTCACCGCCCTTGAGGCGCAACTGGCCATTGACCAGGCGGCCCTTGAGCAGGCGCTGCTCAACTTGTCCCGCTGTACGCTCGTGTCGCCCATCGAGGGAATTTGTTCCAAGCGTTATGTGGATGCCGGGAACCTGGTGGCAGCGGGCATGACGCGCCTGACCAATATCCGGAACAATAACCCGCTCCGGCTGGAGTGTACCCTCTCGGAGCAATACCTCCCCGCAATCCGGAGCGCCCTGTCGGCTGGCCCCATTCCGGTCGAGATCACGCCGCGCGGCGACACCAACAGCTACCCGGGAACCCTCTCATTCATAGACAACGCCGTGGATCCGATGACCGGCACCATCCTGCTCCGCGGCGAGGCGCCGAATCCCAATCGGGCGCTTTGGGCAAAACAGTTCATCGATATCCGGATCGTTGTGAACTTCATCCCCAATGCCATTCTCGTTCCGGAAAGCGCCGTTCAGTTTGGGAAAGATGGCGCCTACCTGTATGTCGTCAATTCGAACAATGTGTCGGAACTCCGCCACGTAAAGGCGGGACTGCGCCACAACACCCTGCTCCAACTTACCGAGGGAGTTGGCGCTGGCGAATCAGTTATCACCACTGGGCTGGTGATGATGCGGCCCGGCGCCACCGTCATGGATGCCTCGAAACTACCGCCACAAGGCGCATCGAAAAAGTAAGACGTGAGACGTGAAATGTGAGATGCAAAAAGTGAGACGACTATGAGCTTTTCAGAAGTATTTATCCGGCGTCCTGTTATGACGATTCTGCTCACCACCCTGATGGTGGTCGGCGGCGTGTGGGCTTATTTCCAACTTCCTGTAAACAGCCTGCCCACCGTGGATTATCCCGTCATCCAGGTGACCGTCGCCTATCCGGGCGCCAGCCCGGCCACCATGGCCTCCACGGTTGCCACCCCGCTCGAGAATGAATTCACCCAGATCAGCGGACTGGAATCCATGTATTCGGACAACCGGCAGGGTATCAGCACCCTCACGTTGTCATTCAGCCTGAATCGCAATGTGGACCTGGTGGCACCGGATGTCCAGGCGGCCATCACCCGGGCTACGCGAAACCTGCCTACCGATTTGCCGAGCCCCCCCACCTATCAGAAGTTCAACCCCTCGGACGCCCCCATTTATTATGTGCTCCTCTATTCCGATATTATGCCGCATGGCGAACTGTACGACTATGCGAACCACGTGGTCGCCCGGAAATTAAGCATGATTGAGGGGGTCTCCAAGGTTGAGGCCTTTGGCGCCAAGAACGCCGTGCGCATTCAATTCAGCCCCGAGAAACTGGCCGCTTATCAAATCGGGGTTGATGAACTGGCCCTGGTGCTGAAAGCCGGTACCGCCAATATCCCCGGGGGCAGTTTAAATGGAGCCCAACGCACGTTTGTGATTGAACCTCAGGGGCAACTGCGTACGGCCCGGGAATACGGTGAACTCATCATTACCACCCGCAACAATGCCCCCATCCGGGTAAAGGATGTGGCCCGGTGCGTGGATAGCATCGCGAACGACCTGGTGAATATCCGGTATACAACTGCGGACGAACCCATCCACAGCCAGTGCGTCGTGATGCGCCTCTCGCGTGTCAGCGGCGCCAATACTGTTGCCGTCGCAAACCGGGTCACCCAGGCGTTGGAGGAATCCCGCCGTGAACTTCCCTCCACAATCACCATGGTGACCATGTACAATGGCTCTGAACCCATCAAAGAGTCCCTTCGCGACGTGCAACTCACCGTGGGCATTGCCCTTCTGATGGTGATTCTGGTTATTTTCTTCTTCCTGGGCCGCATCCGTGAAACTGTCGTTCCCAGTATCGTCCTCCCCATCTCCCTGCTGGGCACCTTCCTCCTGATGCTGCCCTCCAACTTCAGCCTCGATATCCTGTCCCTGATGGGAATCATTCTGGCGGTTGGCTTTCTGGTGGATGACGCCATCGTGGTTCTGGAAAACACCGTGCGCCATCTCGAGGAAGGAAAAAAGCCCATCCCTGCCGCCCTGCAAAGCATGAAGGAAATTTCGTTCACCGTTCTGTCGACCAGCGCCGCGCTGATCATCGTCTTCCTGCCGCTGGTATTCATGAGCGGGGCCGTTGGCCGCAATTTGCGGGAATTCGCGCTTACCGTCATCTTTGCCATTATTGTCTCCACCCTGCTCGCCCTGACGCTTTCCCCCATGATGTGCGCCCGCATCCTCCACCACGAAAAGGCCCCCAATGCTGTCCAACGCGGCATCACCACCTTTATCCAGGGCATGATCAGGCAATACGCCAGGGCACTGCACTTCCAACTCCGCCACAAATGGTTGGCGCTTGTCGCCTGGGTCGTCTGCATTCTCGGCGCCGGCATCCTCTATTTTGTGCTGCCAGGGGACTTTCTGCCGCCCGGCGACAGCAGTTTCATCTTCGGCGCCATGATCATGCCGCAAGGATCCTCCACGGAACAGATGCAGGCCTATCAGACCAAGGTCATGGGCTTGTTACGGAAGGAACCTGCGGTCGCCCGCGTGGGTAGCGTCACCGGCATTTTCCCGGGTGCGGACCAGAGCATGGGATTTGTCTTCGTCCGCCTGAAATCACCGCGTGAACGTGAACCCCGCGAACCTATTGACCAAATTTCCTTCAAGCTAATGATGAAAGCGATGATGATCCCCGATGGACTCTGCGCCATGAAGGCGATGCCGGTTCTCAAGATCAGTTCCGGCGTCGACTCCACGGCCCAGGGAAGCGATTATGGATATCTCCTCAAGGGATTGGACCGGGAGACGGTCTATAAAACAGCCTTTCTTCTGGAGCGGGAAATCCGGACGATCCCCTTCCTGAATCCGTTCAACACCCAGAACAGCGTTAAACTGAACATGCCCCGCTTGAACGTGACCATTGACCGTACCCGCGCCTCGGCGCTGGGCGTCACAGCCACGTCCATTGAACAGGCACTGGCTCTTTCTTTTGCCGGTGGCTATGCGACCCAGTTCACCACCGACCAGGATCAATACCAGGTAATCCCTGAAATTCAGAAATCCAACCAGCGCCTTCCTGACGACCTGGCGCTGCTCTTCCTGCGATCCACGTATGGGCCTTTGGTTCCCGTTAAATCGCTCATCAAATGGACCGAGGAAGCCGGTCCCCAGAATATTCCCCATGCCCAACAGCATGAAGCCGCCACCATTTCATTCAGCCCCTTTCCCGGGGTTCCGCTCGGTGTTGTCACGGCTGTGATCGAGGCGAAGGCCGCCGCCGTACTCCCCCCCACCGTGCAAGGCTCCTTCATCGGGGATGCCGTGGAGTTCAAAAAATCCATCGCCAGTCTCGGCATTCTGCTATTGATTGCCATTTTCCTGAAATACATCGTGCTGGGCATGCTTTATGAGAGTTATATCCACCCGTTCACCATTCTTACCACCCTGCCAGTGGCGCTCTTCGGCGGGTTTCTGACGCTCTTCATTTTCGGCAGTCAACTTTCGCTTTATGCCTACATTGGAGTCTTCGTCCTGCTCGGATTGATTACCAAGAATGGCATTCTGATGGTGGATTTTGCCCTGCAACGGAAAGTGGAGGGGATGAACAGTTATGATGCCATTCACAACGCCTGCGTGGTGCGGTTCCGCCCGATCCTGATGACTGGTCTGTGCGCCATCCTGGGCGCCATGCCGATCGCCATGGGCTTCGGCGCCGATGCGTCCAGCCGAAAACCCCTCGGCCTGGTCATCGTCGGCGGCATGATTTTCGCGCAGGTTATCACCCTCTTCGTCACCCCTGGAATCTATCTCTACATGGAGAAGGTTCAGGACAAGTTCTTCAAGCCGCGCACGGATCTGGAATAGGAGGGTAGGGCGGCCACGCCGCTGGCCGCCGCGAGCGCCCTACCTGTTTGCCGTCAGCGTATGCAGCGTGATCTCCGGGGGGCACCAGAAGCGGACATCCACGCCTGAACTGCCGGTCCCTGAAGAGGTGTAGCCCCGCATCCCCTGGTAGTCCCAGGCGCCTTGCGCCATTCGCCACGGGGCCCGGGAATTCTGCAAAACGGGAATGCCGACGGGCAGACAAATCTGGCCGCCATGCGTGTGACCGCACAGCAGGGCATCAAACCCGCATGCCGCCGCCTTCTTGTATATCTCAGGAGAGTGGGACAACAGAATCGACGGCACATCATGGTTCAAGTGCGCCGCGGCCGCCTGAATGTTGTCAGTCTCATAGTAATGGGGATCATCCACGCCGGCGAGGCAAAGCGACCCGTTCCCGCGCCGCAGCATCACATGCTCATTCATCAGGAATCGGATGGACAGGGCCTCCACCGGGAGCAACATCTCAATAAAATCATGGTTACCCATGACGGCATACACGTCGCCTTTAATCGCCGGGCGAAGCCGCGCGAGGGCGGCCAGGACGGGATCGGTTCCGCCAAACGTGCTGACCCGGAAATCGCCGGTAATGACCGCGATGTCGTACGCCAGCGGCTGGATGGCCGCCACCACGGCGTCCACCAATTTGGGATTCGCATCGAGATGCAGATCGGATAGTTGAAGAATCGTGAAGCCTTCAAATTCAGGGGGTAGTCCATGAAGGGGAAGCCGGTTAAGCCGCACCCTTATCTTAAGCGTATTGTGTTGACCCCACCCATACAGTCCCAGCATCTTGAATCCCACCCTCATGAACCAGTGGTACCACAGCAAGCCCCCGATATGGAAAGTGGTTACCCCGACTCTCCTCGCCCGGGATACCCAATGGGCTTCCATGTGAAGCCGATGTGCCAGAAGCGCCCTCCCCACCCGCTCCTCCAGCCGCTTTCGGGCCTCGGGAGAAAGGGACGCTGTAGGATAATAGTTCATGACGTCGGATAGACGGGAAGATCTTCCGGCCTCATATCCTTAAGAGGGAGCAGGCCGATGTCCCGTTTCGAGAGGATCGGGCTCTCGATCGGCCAGGGAATGGCCAGGGCCGGATCGGACCATAGTATTCCCTTCTCATCCTTGGGGGAATAATAGTTGCTGCACTTATACATGAAATCGGCCCCATCACTCAACACACAGAACCCGTGCGCGAAGCCGACGGGAATAAAAAAGCGGTGGTGATTGGTTTCGGACAATACGGCGCCCACCCATTTTCCGAAGGTGGGCGAGTCACGCCGAATGTCCACGGCGACATCATAAATTTCACCGCGAACCACCCAGACCAGTTTATCCTGCGGATTGTCGAGCTGGTAATGGAGCCCGCGCAGGGTTCCTTTTATGGAGCGGGACCAGTTATCCTGGACAAATGGCACGGCAATACCGGCGGCACTGTATTTCTCCCTATGAAAGGTTTCCTGGAAGAACCCCCGGGAATCGCCGAACACATCCGGAATGATCAATTTGACCTCGGGAATCGCCTGGGAAATAACCTGTAACGCCATGATTCTTGCATCCTCCTAAATGTCTCTTATTCTCATTAAACACCGCCTTATGTCGAGCGATTAGTCACAAGGGACGCTCAGGCGGAATTTACCCGGCCCGGAACATCTGCCCCAGTCGCTTTCCCATTAGGGCGGCGGCGAGCAGGATACCCGCGCCTAACAGCGCCATGGCCCACACCCCGAGTGCCGAGGCCACATTCAACCCGTTTTCCAGACTCTCCAGAAGCACATAAATGGCTTTGGTGATGGGATAGAAGTTTTCGGATTGTGCCAGGATAAGACTGTCCGACACCTCCAGCATGGAAAAGGAGAAACACAGGATGGCGCCCGCCAGCAAGTTGGCTGAAATCAAAGGAAGCGTGACGCGCCAGACCACCCGGAACGGTGTGGCCCCAAGATTGGCCGCGGCTTCCTCGTAGGTGGAACTGACCTGCTCCAGCCCGGCATGCGCCGCACGCACCATGTAGGGCAGCCGGCGTATGGCATAACTGACCGACAGCAGAATCATCGGATTCATGCGCGGGTCGAGCAGGGTATTCGGAAACGTCCCTGAAAAACACCCCATGTAGCCAAACGCAATCACCAGCCCCGGCACCGCCAACGGCAGCATCGCCAGCGCATCCAGCCAGTCGCTTCCCCAGATCCGCTTCCGGACGCACAGCCACGCAATGCCAAAGCCGAGCAGAAGATCCAGGACGGTCGCACACAAGGAAAATGAGAGGCTGTTCACCAACGCCGTCCGGGTGAGTTCGGAATTGAGCGCCCGGCCAAAGAACTCCACCGTGAAGCCCTGGGGTAAAACCGTAAGAAACCAACGGTGACTGACCGATAACAGCACCACGCTAAGCTGGGGAAGAATGGCCGCAAACAATACCCCGCCCACCAACAGATAGACCAGGAGGGAACCGCGGAACGATAAGGGAATTTCCCGGCGGGCCTGGCTTAACCGGCCCAGCGTGGCGACCGATCGCTGGCGGGACAACAGGCGTTTACTGATCCAGAACCCGATGGCCGAAATCACCAAAACGAACGTGACCATCGCATAACCCGAGGGATTGGTGCCGATCTCGGCCACGCTGTCGTAGATCGCCACCGGTAACACCCGTCGCAACCCGAAAACCAGGGGCGTCCCCAGTTCCGTGAAAGACCAGATGAACACCAGCGTCATTCCCGCAAACAATCCGGGCATCGCCAGCGGTAACGTAACGCGACGAAAGACACGCGCCGGGGAAGCCCCGAGATTCATGGCCGCCTCTTCAAGCGAGGGATCAATATTTGCCAGCGAGGCCACCAGATTCAGGAAAAGAATCGGAAAGAGATGCAGCGTCTCAAGCAGCACAATCCCGAACAGGGGAAAATGCCCCAGCCAGTCCACCGGCCCGTCCACCAGCCCAAGGTTCATCAAGAGGGTGCTCAAGGCCCCGGCACGCGAAAAGATGATTTTCATACCGACCGCGCTTACAAAGGGCGGAAGGATCATGGGAAGCAGAAGCAGCCCCGACCAGACCGCCTTGCCGGGGAACGACCGGCGGGCAAACAGCCAGGCCATCGGCAGGGAGACCAATACACAACAGGCCGTGACACTGGTGGCGATGATAAAACTCGTGAAGGCCGACTCCAGGTGAACGGCATGGGTGAAAAGTCCGGCAACATAGACCAGAGTAAAGCCCTGCGGATCCCAAAACGACCGGGAGAATACATGAGCCATCGGCCAAACCAGAAAAACTCCCAGCGTGGCCACAATGAGCGCGACGATGACGGATGTTCCGAAGCGAGCTTTCATGGATGCAACAGCACCACATTCTCCGGCGCAATCCCCCACATGCGGCGATCTCCCGACCTGATCCCCAGACTACGCTGCGTCAGGAGGGTCGCCTTCAGGGCCTGCCCGGCCACTGCCAACGATACCGTCACCGTGGCGCCATTGATCCGCACCCCGGTCACGTCCGCCTCAAATACATTCATCCCGGAACCATCCCCCTCCACGCCTTGGATATTCTCCGGCCGCACCAGACAGACAACCGAACCAGACAAGGAGTACTCTCCCACCCTCCACGTGCCCAGCTTCGTCTGAACCGTCCCCTCATTCGCCAGACCCTCGATAAAATTCGCCTCTCCCAGAAAATCAGCGCAAAAAAGATTCGGCGGGCGGGCATAAAGGTCAAGCGGGGTTCCGATGGCGGACACCTTTCCCGCCACCATCACCGCCATCCGGTCAGCCAGGGCCAGCGCATCCGTCTGGTCATGGGTCACATAGACAAACGTGATGCCGGTATCGCGCCGGAGTTTTTCAATCTCCTGCCGCATCTCGACGCGCAATTTGGCGTCGAGGTTGGAGAGCGGTTCATCAAGCAGGATCACGGAGGGATTCAGAACCAGGGCACGCGCCAAAACCACCCGCTGCTGCTGTCCTCCGGAGAGTTGCCCTGGCAGGCGTGTTCCCATCCCCTCAAGTCCCACTCGCTTCAGAACATCCTCAACTCTGGTCGAAACCTCGCTTTTGGAAACATGTCGCTCCACCAACCCAAAGGCCACGTTGTCGCGGACATTCAGGTGTGGCCAAAGGGCATAATTCTGAAACACCATCGGCGCCCCGCGCTCATGCGCCGGAAGCGAGGCCACATCCCGGCCATTAAAAAAAACCGTCCCGGAATCCGGCGTCTCCAAGCCGGCCAGAATACGAAGCAGCGTGGTTTTCCCGCAGCCTGACGGCCCGATGAGAAAAAACATTTCGCCCGGCTGCACCGCAAACGACACTTCATCGAGCGCGGCTACCGCGCCAAACCGCTTGCTCACATTACGGATCTCAATTGCCGTCGGACCGGACTGGGCATCTCTTTTCGTTCTGTTTTCAACCATATCGGGAACATGACAAAGATGCCTTTACTAAGCAAGTATCCTTTATTAACGGGCCGCTGCGCTCTAATTGATGTTCCTGTTTTGGGAACGCTTTAATATCATGATAACTTTTTTATGATCCTTATCACGATGCAGTTATGACTTAATCATAGTGTTCCCGTTTTGGAGAATAGGCGCTTGGTGCGGTATTGTCTTCAAGTCATGGATAAAACACTCCAGAGCGAGGCGAGGGATTCCCTGCGGAACTGGCTACGAACCAATCGCCTTGCCAGACATCTTTCCATGCGCACCGTAGCGGCCCGTTTGCGCGTATCGCATACCTGGGTCGCCAAAACCGAAAATGGTGAACGCCGCCTTGAGGTTATCGATTTCGTGAGCCTTTGTTTCGCCCTCGGCCTGGATCCCTCCAAGGGTCTGGATTTGGTCGTAACCAACCTGTCCTCACACAGCCAAAATCAGTACGGGGCACTCAAAGCCGCCGACGGCCCCACCGGATGGGGAGGAAAGCGTAAGAGGTGAGACGTGAGAGGTAAGACGTGAGACGCAAGATGTGAAACGTGAAATTCGAAATGTCTTACGTCTTACGTCTCACCTCTTGCGTCTCACGCCTTACGTCTCACAATGAACCCCGCGCGGGGGAGCGGCGGATAGAAATAATACAGGCCGTGGCCAAAGGGTTGCTGAATCACCCAGCCCTCTTCTTCCAGAATTCTACCGACGTCCTCAGCGGAGCGCAAATGAATCACTGAAATCCCGATTCGTAACAGCATCAGATTCCACACATTCATGAACCCGAATCGGGAGGGCGTCGCCTCCCAAAGGCAGAACCTGCCCCCGGGCTTCAGAACCCGCTTTACCTCCCGTAGCATGTGCCGGAGTGACTCATCAGACAGGTGCTTGATCACATAGGCACATAAAATAACGTCAAAGGAATGGTCTTCATAAGGCAGTTGCGTTGCGACTCCCTGCTCGATACGAATGGCGGACTCCAGTCCACGCTGCTGAATCTCGTCTCTGGCTCGCTGGACCATCAACGGGGAACTATCCACCCCCTCTAACTGAAGCCTGCCTGCGGTCGCCGCGAGCCGCCGATGCAGATAGATCAGCAATCCCCCATATCCACAACCAATATCCAGTATGGAATCCCCGGGTTTGAGTGAAATGGCGGCAGGAAGTTTGGGGATTTGTGTGTTTAGCCAGAGCGTCCGCTTGGGTGAAAACCAGAATCTGACCCATCGCGCGCTCAGCGAATCCCGGGCAAGCCATTGGTCGTATTCATGCGCGGTGACCTGCTCCTCGTCTTGTGTGAGCGTCGGCTTCATGTTCACCCGGCCCTCTTGATTTTGCCGCTCACTGTTCGAGCCAGATGCCCGACAAACCGGAATTCCTTGGGAACTTTATGCGCGGCCAGCCGCTGATAACAATATCGCCGCAGATCCGTCGCGCCGGGCGCCGCCAAGCCTGGTTTCACCACCACATCCACACACGGCATCTGCCCAAAAAGCGGATGAGCCTCGCCGTACACCCGGCATTCCTGAATCGCCGGATGGGAGGCCAGCACATCCTCAACTTCATAAGGGAATATTTTCATGCCAACAAAGTTGATGACGTTTTTCTCACGTCCAAGGAGGGTCAAATCGCCATCGGCATCCAGCCGCCCCACATCCCCGGTATTGAACCAGCCGTCCTGCACCGCATCCCGACGGCTTTTCCAAGGCGATACATAGGCATCAAACAGCCCCGGCCCACGGATCAAAATCACCCCCGCGCCATCTGTGCCAGGCGACTCAATCCTGACCTCATAGCCCCGCTGGAGATGCCCGACACAACCCGGCTTCTTCGGGCGGTCCTCCGTATTGATAAAGGGCAATCCGAGCTCAATGATCCCATAGGCCTCGGCCAGATCAAACCCGAACTTTGTCTTGAACGCCACCGCCGTCTCGCGCGACAGTTTCATCGCCGTCGAGACCGCCAACCGGACCCCATTGAGACAATCTGCCGACACCAACGGCGATGTGGCAAGAACATGGTAGTGGAAAGGAGCGGCATAAAATACGGTCCCCTTCCGTCCCTTGGCCGCCTCAAGAAATGATTCAGGAAAGGGTTGGCGGCAAATCACCACCGTCGCCCCCCGGCGCAGGTAGAGTAGAATAGTGACGACAAAATGAAAACTCATCGAGAGCACCCAGATCACGGTATCGACGCTGGTAATCCGAAGTCCCTGGTCAGCGGCTTCCGTGCGAGCCAGGATCGTTTCATGCGACAGCAACACCCCTTTGCTTGAGCCGGTGGTCCCGGAAGAGAAGCGGATAAAGGCCGGATTCAGGCTTTTATAGTCTTCCGGAAAATCGTTCCGGGCCACACGACCATGCATCACAAACTCACGGGCCATAAAGCCGCAACCGGTCAACAGAATACCGCCCTTTTCTTGATCGACCGACGCGTCGCTCAGCACAGCCGTCACATCCATGCGTTCGAGCAACTCCGCCAATTCGTCCCCCATCAGGGAAGGCGACACCGGAACCACCACGGCGCCCAACTGGAGAATGGCGAGGCTGCCGATGATATAATCGGCGCAGTCCTCACACAGGAAAGCGACACGATCCAGGGGCTGGACACCCTGCTGCTTCAAAGCCGCCACAACCCCGTCTACAGCATCCAGAAGCCGCCCATAGGAAAGCTCGATCGCACCATCCACGATCGCCACGTTTCCATGAACCGCCCCCGTCTCCCGACGGATGACATCAACTATGTTAACTCTGTTCACCGCCACCACTTTGCAAAGCCGCTTCCCGGCCGGCCGCTTCACCGAGCGCCATGCAGGTTCCCATCACACGGGTTGCCGCCAAGGCCTCATGCGTAGCCGAAATACAGCGTCCAGCACAATATAAATTACTGGCAGCCGCCGCTTTCAGGCACCCCGCAGGAATGCCGCAGGCCTTTCCCGGTTCAAGATAACGATATGTGGGCCCCCGTTCCGGATCCCATAATTCAATCGGCCAGGCGCTCCGGGCAATAGCATCCGGGAATTGACGCGCCCCTAATACATCCTCCGCCGTAAGGGTATACAGCCCCTTGAGCCGCGCGCCCTCACGCTCGAGCACGTCCGGTGAACTGCCGATGATCCGCGACTCCCGGGCCGAAGGCAAGGCCTCCTGAAGCGCGTCATGCAACCGCTGCGCCAGTTCCTGCGCCGTCGCAAGGGGCGTTCCCGAAGGAACACTCAACTTGCACCAGCCCTCATTCCGGCCCCCTCCCGCCACAAACGTTGTAAACCGAAGACACGCAGGAAGGGTCTTCGCGTCAACCCCCTGCCGGATGGCATAGGGCACCTTGATGGGCAGCATATCGTCGCTGCCGCTGAGCCCGTCCAAATGAATAACGTAACCCGCCAATTGACGCCCGATTAGCGGCGGCGGCTCATGCAAGGCCGGATCGCCCCGAATGACAACCCCGTCGCCCGAACCATCCACCACGACCTGCGGAATGATCGTGTGCTCCCCCGCCGCCACGGTCAACACGCGCCCCCCTTCAAGGCAAACGCCGGTGACTTCAACACCCAACAAGACGCGCAACCGGGCCTCGGCGCCCATCAATTGACTATAGATCGCCCGGAGGTGCTCGGAGTCATAGGGCAGCACGTCGACTTTACCGAGCCTGACCGGCCGCCGTTCCGGCGCGAGGTCATGCAGACGCACACACACTTCCCGCACCAGCCCACCGTTGAGTAACGGGAGAGGTGTCCCCACGGCTTCGCCATTCCAATAGAGGCCGCAAATCGTCCTATGGAGACCGATTACCCCGGTTCCGCCCGGAAAGTCCCGCTTCTCCAATAACAGGGTATCCGCGCCAGCCCTGGCCGCCGCCACGGCGGCCGGAACACCAGCCACACCGCCGCCCACAATCAACACATCACAGGTGAACTTCATCGTTACAGTAGACGCCGCACATCATCCTGAAAGCGCCGCGCCTCCTCATCGGTCAACATGCCCTCCACAAAAGACAGCACGGCATTCATTTTCGGGCCGGACTGACTGATAAAAAAGCCGATGCCGGGCGGAACGGGAACCAGCGGCATGTGAATCAGGTTCACCAGTTCAGCCCCCATAAAACGGTCAAAAGCATAACCGCTCTTCCCCACACAGGTAAAGCCCAGTGAGGCAAATTCGCCGCGAAGCGGTTTCAACATCAAGCGGCTCAACACGCTCAGGGGCAGAATACGCATCACCATACTGGATTCATACAAGGCTTTGGGGAATCCGCATTGAATCTGCTCGTACATCTGCAGTCGCAGGGCCTTCAGCAAGGCCTTCCGATCCGGGAGGATCGCCGCAGGAATCTGGAAAAAGATAAACGACACATGATTGAAGAACATACAGGCGGGCGCCGCTTCAGGCGGGCGCAGATCAACCGAGACCGAAACCAGATAATCGCCTCCCCCGGTGCCCCGCCGGGCAAAGGCTGGCGCGAGCGCCTCAAGAGAAACCGCCAGCGTGTAGGGCATGAACATCAGGAATCCCGCCTCCTGCGAGGCCCGCATGGAAATCGCCTTCGTCTCTTCCGCGCTGAACTCCATGATGCTGAACCGGGTACGACGCCCTTTCAAGGCCGCCGGACGTGGAAGCACAGCCAGTGGCGACTCCGCAAATTTGCGCAACAGCCGGACCAGCAATTTCCCCGCCTCGAATTTTTTCATCCAATCACAGAGATGCGCCGGCTCTTTGAGCGAAATTTGCCGGATTTGCGCACTGCAGTCTTCTCCGATGGCCCAGCGGTGGAGAAGCCCAAGGAAGGTTTCCGCGCCGGTCGCATCAAACAGCCGGTGATCAAATTGTACGGCAATGAAATGATGGGAGACGTTGACATGGAATACCCGGAACGCCACATGCGACTGACGATCAGGCAGACACCGGTTGGCGCTTTCTTCGAGAAGAGCGGCACTATCTTGTCCCTCAACCTGGGTGAACTCTACGGAAACAGGAACCCGACTGCCCGGTCTCGGCATTTTCCAATACGGCGCCAGCGTCCAATCCCGCGACGGGCGCCCCCCCAACACCGGGAACTGCCGGACAAACGCTGCGATCACCTCCTGAAATCGGGCTGGCTCAAGGGGTCCCTTAATTTCCAGAACTATCTGAAAGGTATTGCTTCCGCCGGTGGCGCGACGAGTCATGGCATCGAGCGCGCCGATGGTCCAGTCGATGCCTGTCAGGTAGCGCCGGTTTTTGGAATACGGAAGACTGACCCTCATCCCGGGGCTTCCTTGCTGATACGGGCGGCAAGCGCATGAATGGTCTCAAAATCCTCGCGGGTGAGTCCGGATTCGATCAGGCGGAGGCCAAAAGCTTTTTCAATCACCACCAGCAATTCCACAAATCCCATGGAGTCCAACCCCAGCGACGGCAGGGAAACATCCGGCTTGATGGCGGCAGGCTCCTTGCACAAGATGAGTGCCACCTCCTGAATTAACCTCTGCTCAACGTCAATAACTGATCTGACATCCATAACCTATGCTCCTTGATAGGGCTGAAGTTATAACGGATGGCGAAATAACTGTCCATTGAGTTCACGGGTTGTCCCGCCATTTATTGCAGACTCTTAGTCATTGCGCATCACAAGGCGATTCTGATAGATTCCGCAAGATATTTGGAGCAGTCATTGTTTCCAGGGAGAGTGTTTTCATGTCATCCAATACCGTATCTCAAACCGTAAACAAAACAGGATCCGGCGTGTCGGCTCCTGACATCATCGAAGAACCCACCGAGAGCCTCCAACACTTCTTCAAGCCGGAAGATTGGATTGCCGCGGTGCTCACAACACTCATCTCCGGCCTGGCCTTCTTCTATTACATGGCCCCGGAAGTCACCTTGCAGGATTCCGGCGAATTAGTCACCGGCGCCTTTTCCTTCGGGGTCCCGCATCCGCCCGGTTACCCCCTCTGGGCGTTGCTGGGCTATATCTGGTGCCATTTTATTGTGCCTTTCGGTAATCCTGCCTGGCGTATGGCTTTGATGTCCGTCGTCACAGGCGCCCTAACGGTTGGTTTTACCACCATCATCATGACCCGAAGCTTGCGGTTGCTGCTTCATTCGCTTCCCTGGGGCGACTCCCTCAGCGAACGACTTCAGCACTGGATGGCCTTATTTATCGGCTCAAGCTGCGCGCTTCTCTTCGGCTTCAATCGCGGGGTCTGGCTGTGGGCCTGCGTTTCGGAAATGCGCGTGCTCAACGTCTTTTCCTTTGTCCTGATCAGTTGCATCTTCTTCGCCTGGATGATGCAACCCCACCGCCGTGGCTTCCTTTACGCAATGCTGCTGATCTTCGGGCTCAGCCTCTCCAATCACCAGACTATTGTCGTCATGGGCGCGCCTATTGCGATCGGTGTTTTTCTAGTTGGTCTCGAGCAATTCCTGGCCGCGCGCCAGAAATCTCCGACGGCCCCGAATCAGGTGAGCCTGTTCATGAAAACCCAGTTCAATTTCCTTGAACTGGCCACGGCCGGCTTCTTCAGTCTGCTGGTGGGTCTCCTCATCTGGGCCTGGCTTACCGAACCCACCACATCGGCCATGTTCAACAGTTCCACCTTCTGGCAGGGAATCGCCTGCGGGGCACTCGGAATTGCCGCAGTCATCATCGCAAGAATGACCGGCTGGTGGGATACCCGCCGGGCGCTCACCTGCGCGGCGTGCTTCATGGCCGGGGTCAGTGTGTACATCTATATGCCGTTCGCCGCCGCCACCAATCCGCCCATGAATTGGGGCTACGCCGCTACCAAGGAGGGCTTTGTCCACGCCGTCACCCGGGGCCAATACGAAAAAATCCACACGGCCAGTTTTTTCAGCGAGGAGTTTTTCATCAAGATCAAGCTGTTCATTCAGGCGCTGATCAATCAGTACTCGTTCCCTGATACCGTCTTCAATCACTTTCCCGCCGCCTTACGCCCTCTCTTGGAAACCATCAACGCCTGGTCACTTCCCTTGCTGGGACTTGTCCTGCTCATTGCGATATTCATGTCCCTGCTCTGGATGCGCACCCAACCTAGTACCCTTGAATGGATTGTGTTTTTCGCGATCACAATACTGAGCATGGGTCTGCTCACTCCTGTGGTGATCCTGTACTGGTGGAAAGGATTCAAACCCCGCGGCCGCGCTTGGCTGGCGTTTATCTGGGTTGCCTTCCTGATCACCAGCCTGGGTCTTCTGACGATCATCAATCCGAAGTTGGATCGGCAGGATCAGGAGATCAACATCAAGTTCTTCGCCCCCGCCCATGGATTCTACGCCATGCTGATCGGCTACGGACTCGCCGTTCTGTTCAGCATCCTGGCCTGGAAAAACAAGATCATCGGCCCCATCGTGGTTCGCGTGGCCTGTATCGCCCTCCTCGCCATGCCCCTCGTGACCTGGAAACAGAACTGGTCGCTGTGCAACCTGCGCGGCTATGATTTCGGGTACCTTTTCGGGTACCTGATGTTCAACCCGGGCAACGGCTATCAGCCTATGGAAAAAGACTCGGTTCTTTACGGCGGCACCGACCCGGGCCGTTTCGTGCCGACCTACATGATCTTCTGCGAAAGCCGCGTGGCGCCCAAGGATCGCTTCCGCGACAAAGACTTTGACCGTTCCGACGTGTATATCATTACCCAGAACGCCCTGGCCGACAACACCTACATGAGTTATATCCGCGATCATTACGACTACTCGCGGCCGGCCAATAACGGTCCCTTCCAACGCCTTCTCCACCGTGATCATACCTATCCGGTTCAGCCCATTTATATCCCCAGCGCCGAGGACAACAACCGGGCGTTCCAGGAATATGTCCGCGACGTTCAAACCGGGAAAATCCCCGCCAGCGCCGACATCAAGATCGAAAACGGACGGGTCAGTGTCCAGGGCGTGGGCGGCGTGATGACCATCAACGGCATCCTGGCCCGCTGGATCTTCGACCGCAACAAGGACAAACATGCCTTCTATGTGGAGGAAAGTTATGTCATCCCCTGGATGTATGCCTTCCTGACCCCCTACGGGGTGATCATGAAGATCGAAAAAGATCCCGTGCCGTCCCCGCAGGAGAATCCACAACTATGGACCGATATCATAGCGCGGGATCGCGGTTACTGGGACAAACTCACACGGGAGTTTATTGCCCGCGAGGACTTCCTGCGCAACTCCGATGCCAAGAAATCCTTCTCGAAAATGCGGTCAGCCATTGCCGGCCTGTATGCGGCGCGCGGGCTGGTTTCCGAGGCAGAATATGCCTTCAAGCAATCACGCGAGTTATGCCCCGAGAGTCCCGAGGCCTGCTTCCGGTTGGCTGATCTCTACATGCGCCAGCAGCGCTACGCCGACGCCGCCGTGGTCATGACGGCGTACAAAAAACTCGATCCCCTCAACGCCAATGCCGCCAATTTTCTCGAGTCCATCAAGAGCGCGGAGCGAGACAACACCCGCCGAACCGATCTTGAAAAACAGATGGCCAGCGGGAAGTTGGATTTCGGAAACGCCATGGAATTGGCCACCGTCTATCTCCGCCTTGGGATGGAAGGGCCGTTCCAGGGGCTGACCCGCGGTTTGGTGGACAGCACCAACCTTCCGCCTGAAACCTGTCTGGCGGTCGCCCGGTTATTTGAGGCGAACAAACGTTGGGATCTGCGCGTCTATGCGCTTCAGAAGTACCTGACGCGCGACCCCAATGCCTTTAAGAGCTGGATTGATCTGGCTTATACCCAATTCATGATCAATAAACCTCAAGAGGCATTCGGATCCCTGCGGAAGGCCATCGAAGTGGGCGGCGAAGTGGCGCGGGCACTTCTCCGGGATGACCCGCGATTCACACCCCTGCGCGACGCCCCGCCCTTTAAAGCCCTTGTTCCACCCCCGAAGAATCAGAACCTGGGTTCATTTCCCATTATGAACCCCGGGATGTAAATCAGACTTCACGCCGGCGAAGCACTGCCCGCACCTTCACATACCGGGATTCCGTGGGCGCGAGGAGGTTGCCCTCGATGGGCTCGCCATCGACCTGCAAGGCCACGTCGCCCTTGCAGATCCCGGACGGATTTTCGACCGTAATGTCGTAAAGCGTACCCCGCCAACGCCTGCGGACCGAGTACCGTTTCCACCGCGCCGGAATGCAGGGGTCTATCCGGAGCCCCGCCAGGGTCGGCCGTACGCCGAGAATGTACTCCAGCCCCACCAGGTACATCCACGCCGTCCCGCCGGTCAGCCAGGAGAGCTGTGCGGTCCCATAGCGTTCGTGATCCGGCCCATAGATCCACGAGGTAAACGCGTACGGTTCGTTGGCATAGCGATCCGGATCCCGCTCCGATTGCTTCGGCGGCAGAACCTGCGAGAAGTACTGCCATGCCCTGTCACCCCGGCCCAACAGCGCTTCGGCCATGATCGCCCACATGTTGGCATGCACAAAGATTCCGCCATTCTCGCCGGCGCCAGGCGTGTTCGACGGAACCTCAGTCTTGCCGTCGGGCATGGTCCAGAAGGCGGGAGAAAAGATACGCAGGCCGAATTCCGTGTTGAGGCGCTTGTACGCAGAGTTCATGGCCCGGGTCACACGCTTACCGTCAAGCGTCCCCGCGATCACCGCCCACGACTGCGTATTGAGGAATATCTTGGCATCCCGGTTCTGCTTGGATCCCATGACCAGATTGTCCCCGAGAAGCCGGCGATACCAATCGCCGTCCCAGCATTTCTTCGACTCGAGAACCCGGGTGAACCGGGTGCAGGCCGCGCGCAGTTTCGCGACGTCCTTCCCGCGCCCGAGTTGTTCCGCCATTTCCGTCAGCAGGCGCGTGGCGTAGATGAACTGCTGGGCCACCATCACGCTCTGGCACCCCGTGTAGGACACCGTGAAGATTTGCAGGAAGTCGTTCCAGTCCACGGTGAAAAGTTGCGGCAGTCCGTCCTTGCCGGTGTGTTCGGCGATGAACGTCAGGCTGCGGAGAAGATGCTCGAACACGCTCCCCTCGCCCTTGTCCAGATACGGCAGGACGCGGTTAAGAAACGCCAGGTCGCCGGACTCGGCGAGATACTGGTACACCGTAAACACGCCCCACACGGCGGCATCGCTGCGGTTGAGGTCTTTTTCTTCAGGGGACGGCTTGAGCGTTTCCGGATTGACGCCCATGGCGCAGTGGCCGTCGGCGTACATGGTGTGCAGGATCCGCTCGATCCGCTCGCGGGCGTCGACCGGGAACAATTGGGGCGCCGGCATGGCATCCTGCATGGAGTCGCGATAGCGCAGCGCGCCGGCCGTGCCGGTATGGCGGCTCGAAACCGAACGGCCCAAACGGAACGTGACGCGAATGTTATAGGGCAGCCAGGTGTTCAGCATCACGTTGGCGGCCCGATCCGGGGTCCGCACCTGGGCGCTTCCCAAGGCCCCATCCCAGAATCGGGCGATTCCGGCCTTCGCCCGCTCGACGTCCCGCTCGGTCCGATACCGGGCCAGGATCCGCGCGCTCTCGGCGAACGTCTTGCTCACCGCGTAGCGGTAGAGCACGTGACGGGTCTGGCCCGGAGCCAGCACAATCGCGCTTTGCAGTGCGCCGCAGGCGTGGCGTCCGCCATCGGGAATCTCGGAATTGCACAGACCGCGCTCCAGTCCAACCGGATTGGCTTCCGAACGGCCAAAACCGATGAACCGGTCCCGGTCAATTTCAAATGCCCGCACCGGAGCAGTGGAGGCGAAGATGCACTGCCCCTTGAAAACACTCTGGAACGCGAAATACCGGGACTTGATGCCGTTCGCCTTCCGGTCGAACGTCAACCGCCACTGGTTGCCGCAGACCAGGTACCACAGCGCATCCTTGACGTATTCATGGAGCGAGAACTCCATGTAGCTCGTCAGTTTGAGCCGGCGCGGCGACCGGCTGTTGTTGGTCAGCCGGACGGACCACAACAGGACGTCGTCCTCGAGCGGCGCCAGGTAGGTCACGTCCGCTCGAATGCCGTTCCGCTCGGAGTCGAACCGGGTGTATCCGAGCCCGTGCCGGCACTCGAACCGGTCGAGCGGCGTGCAGGTGGGCCGGAATGACGGGTTCCACGTGGTCTCGCCGTCCTGGATGTAGAGGTAGAATCCCGGGCTGTCCACGGGCAGGCCGTTGAACCGGTACCGCGTAAGCCGGCCCTCGGAAGGCTCCTTGTAAAATGCCAACCCGCCGGCAGCCTGCGACACGATCGCATTCACGTCCCGGCCCATGAGATAGTTGATCCACGGTGCCGGCGTATCGGGCCGGGTGATCACATACTCTCGCGCTTGCTCGTCGAACCGTCCGTATTTCGCCATCCCTGTGCTCCTTTACTAAATCAACTCCGTTAAAATTCCTCGACCACCGGTTCACCGTTCAGCCAGGCGATCATGTTGAGGACCAGGTAGTTCCAGTTCTGGAAGCCGATGTTGAGCAGAGGGGCGCCATTCTCGGGTTGATAATACTCGTGCAAAGCACCGCTTTTCTCCAGGTCCGAACCGAACAGCGCTATGGTCTTGCCGGCCAGTTCGCGCGCCTCCTCGACGAAGCCGTACCGGATCAGACCGCGGAACACCATGTAGTTCGAGATTCCCCAGATGGGTCCCAGCCAGGAGGATGGATTGCCGGAAGCGCGGAGGTTGTACATCTTCTCCATCCGCGAAAGTGTCCGGACGCCGTACGGCGCATTGAAGGTGCGCGGATCCCGGTAGTGCTCCCGTACCATCCGCTCCGCCTGCTCCGGGGTGGCAATGCCCGCCCACATGGCGAGGAAACCCGACCAGACGCCGATCCGCTGGATCAGGCACGGCCAGTCCCGCGGCTGCCCGGAATGCGCGGCCCACTTCTGGAGTTCGGGCGCCGTGAGATTCAAGTCCACGCTGTAGTAGAAGCCGTCGCGCTCGTCCCAACAGTGCTCCCGGATCGCTTTAAGCAGCGCGTCGGCGTCGGCCCGGTACTGCGCGGCAACCTCGTCCAGTCCCGCCCGTTCCAGCAGGTACACGAGCGCCAGCAACTCTTTGTACATCAGGCAGTTGAGGTAGATTGAGCCGCTGCTGCGCGGGGGCCGGCCAAAGGTGCAGGGGTCGTTATCGACACCGATGGCGGTGTCGTTCTGCCAGAAGTAGAGGCCGCAGGCGTGGCGGTGGTGGTTGCGGTAGTTGTTCACGAAGTACTGGAGATGCATCAGACCTTCGCGCAGCCATTCAATATCGCCGCCATTCTCGCGCACAATGAACGCGGCGTGCTGGACCAGGCAGGGTTTGTGCATGTTCTGAGCATAGACATCCTCCGGCATGGTGTTCCCGGTCCGGTTCACCCAGATGGGCACCCAGCCAACGCAGGAGCTCTTCTTGGCAAACTCCAGCCAATTCATGATACACCCCTGCTCGTAGATCGTTAGCTGGCGGGCCTCAGTCGCGGAATCGGCCTGCCGCCGCACGATCTGGCGCAAGGCGATGTCTGTCAGCCACGAATCCCAGTCCCAGAGAATGTCGCTGTACTGGTCGCTGCCTGGGGTCAGAAAGGGGTGCCTGATCTCCCCGCCCGGCTCGCGATACATGAGGCGATAATCCTTGCCTACAAATTGGACGATTCTCTTGACGTGCCCGGATATCACTGGATCCATTGTTTGTTCCTCCCTGTCTTCAATTACGCCAGCGGACCCAACGGGACCCGCTGCATCAATTCACGCGTCGAAACATAGACCATGGCGCTCCTTTCGCAGAGGGACGATCAACGCTCCGTCTGCAGGAACAGATCCGACCGGTAGGCGGTCGGAAAGTTCGGGTTGTATTTGTAGGCCGCGTAGCAGGGCTGAGGTCCTTCGGCCATGCCTTCGAGATTCAGCCAGCGCTGGTCATCAAGCATCGCGTGCCACGTGGTCAGGAAATCCCTGCACTTCCAGTTACGGCAGTTGAGATCGTTGCGGTGCCAGCCTTTGAATTTCCCGGTTTCGAGACGCTTCTCGACCGCCAGTGCGTCCTCAACATGGCGTAGCGCCTGCCAGGCTTCGAGATAAGCGTCATGGCCGCGGCCGTCCAGGTAATGTGTCGCCGAGCGGCAAAAGGCCAGCGTCATGCGCGTCAGAGACAGCATCTTGTCGAGTTGCGCCACGGCGTCGTGCTCGAAGAACGTCCGGCGGTTGCCTTGCAGGTGCCGCACGGCATCGCGGGCACGCTCCGCGGCGATCTCCCACTTCGGTTCGGCGGCGGCCAGATGTGTGATGAGCCACGCCAGTGACTCGCGCAAGGTGGCGAACCGTTTCAAGCCCCAGATGCCCAGCGGCTTGTCCTCGCGGTTATAGACGCGCTGGAGGGTGAACCGCACAACCATCGGGTAGAAATTGTCGCCCACCGTGTTGTCGGGCCGTTCGTCGTTAGCGGCAAAAGGTATTCCGGTCAGCGCCCGGTACGCGTCCGCCACCTCCCGCTGTTCCGTACCCAGCACCCAACGGGTATACCAGTCGAAATACCCTCCGCCGTCCCCGCCGGCAATCGCGGTCATGGCCTCATAATCATTGGCATAGCCCATAACCTGGCGCAGATTGAAGATTTTCTCGCGCAGGTTGCCGACGTTGAGAATGAAGATGCGGTTCATACCCAGATCGACGGCGCGCTTCAGTTCGCGGGCGAAAACGCGGGGCGCATAACTGGTCACGCGCATGGACTGGGCGCCGTTAAACATTGAAATGTGCTCATAGACACCGGTCGTATACGGCGACTTACGCACCAGATCCTCCAGGTTCCGGCGCAGGCAGGCGTCGCCGTCGTCCGTGTGAACGATCGTTGTCGTCGCGGGGTAGCGTAGCAGGCCGGCATTGTAGAGGTCGTAGAGTTCACCCCAGAGATAACCGAATACCTCGGGCTTGTCTTCCCTGCGGACCTCGCGAATCAACTCATACTGGGCGGCGAGCACCTCGTTGATAATCCGCGCCTTCTGTTCCGCCGGCGCGTCCGGCGTCAGGTTCGGATCGTCCACCCAGAACGGGCGGTCGAGCAGTCCGCGGAAATTGAGGGTCCACAGAACCTTCTTTCCCGCCTGGCGCTCGAGGGCCTTGCGCCAGTAGGCGATGATCGCGGCGCGGTCGGTGGACCACGAGAAAGGGGTGCCGCGCGGCCAGAAGAACGGCGCGGACCCGAGCGGCTCGGCGTGGTGCTGGGCGATGTAGAGCCCCATGTCGGACGCGAGTTTGATCTGGGGTTCGTCGGGAAGGATGTTCGTACCCGGGATCACGCAGGTGCACTGCATGCGCAGGGCCAGCTCGAATAGTTCGCGCCACACCTCCATCGAGAACCCATGCTCGGGCTTCTCCATATGAAAGCCCACCAGCAGATCCTCGTCGTTAAAGAAAAACCCCCGATGGCGGAAGGTGTAGGGCTTGGAGACTGTGGTTCCGCAGGGGATCTCGATCCGCTCCGCAAGCGCGGGAACGATCTCGGTGAAATAGCGGCAGGGATCAGCATCGAGCCAACGCTCACTAAAGGCGTAGAGGCCGTGGATCAGCCCGAGTTCATCGGTTCCGGTAATAGTGACGCGGTCGGACCGCACTTCGATGGAATGGGAGTCGAAGACGCCGCCTGAGGAATCCAAGCCCAATTCAATCCGCCCCGCTCGATCCGCACGCCCACCGCCATGTTCCCATCCGAGTTTACGGCGCAGATCGTGCCGCAACGCGGCCGCGGCGTACGCAACAGCGGCGCTATTGCTGTGATCATGAACAACGGTTTCAAACGTGAGCAAACAGGGGGTCATACTGGCGCGCCAACTTTCTCTCCGTCACGATCCCGGACTTCGGATAAAATCATCTTCAAACGTTACACGAACGTTTTTGATATTGTCAAGCGGGATGAAGTCTGGGAAATTGCCCAAGTTCTTGGTGACGTAAGCGCTAAAGGAGGTCTATAGCCATGACAGACAATACTTTGGGACGAACATTGCAAATACCAGCGGGGTCCGCACTAACGGCAGAGGCGTATAAGCGGTTTATGGAAGACGCGTTCCGTGTCCTGGGCAGGCATTCGCAGTACCTGGCGCCGAGCGAAGGCATCGACGCGCTGGAGTTGGCCCACCTGGCGCCGTCCGTCCCGGAGACGGTTCTGGCCATCTACCTTGGCATCAACGATGCCGCCTGCAACAAGGGACTGGTATCGCCGTTCCTTCTTCGGCATGGCCACAACAACGTGTTCGTATTCGATCCAGAGGTGTATGCGGGCGGCGAGGATGTGCCCGCAGGGACCCGGGATGCCAAGCGTTTGTTGGCGGGATTCGAACCGCCCAACACGTCATGGTCACGCGCCTGGACCTACGTCATGGTGGCGGACCCGTCGCGGACCTTCGCCAGCCTCTGGGCCGAGAAGGGTTACATTGACATGGTGCCGGCCAAGTTCGAGGACTTTACCATGCTCTCCGACCCCACCATCAGCCGGCTCTGCACCTTCATCGACCCGGCCGCCTTCGACCACCCCGTCAACCGCTCGCGCCCGTATCTGGCCGCCGCCCGGGCCCGGGGCGACCGGCACGTGGGCGAGTTCACGATTCCCGCGGGACTGGCCGGTGAAGTGGACGGATTGGTCCCGGTGATGCTCAATCGCGGCGAGAAGCTTTATGTCGCAAGGACGGATTTCGGTCCGTGCGAGCATGCGTGGTCGAACCTGCATACCGACAATCGCGAGATGGCAGCCGTAAACGAGAACTCAGCCGTCCCGCTCGATCTCGTCATCGCCAAGCCACCCGTGAAGCCTTGCTATGCGAAGAACCTGGTCCCCCCAAAGGGAAGCGCCGACATGACCACGGACTGGTTTCTGCGCGGCCTCAAGGTCCATCGCCAACCCCTGTTGTGCGGGGCCATCAGGGGCTGACTGGTCATCCATCAGGAATAGGTAGGCTTGTGTCTGGACGCTTGCTCCGTCAACCCGCGGCGTCCCGGTTGCGCCAGCGCACGCGGACGGCGTCCAGCCCTGCAAGATCGCCCCGCAGAACAATGTCCCGCGAGCCGCCCGGCAACAGATCGAAGCCGCGGTCGTCGGTATCGAGTCCCGCGGGCGGATCAACCCGGATAAAGTGGGCAAAGACATCCGTGGACAGCCGCAGCACTGCCCTCCCCTTGTTGCGCTTGACCACCCTGACACTCACCTTCGCGGGCGGCATCTTCACCGACTTGAAGTTCATGAAGAAGAAGACGTTCTCCGTGATCACACCGTCCGGACCGCTCAGCCGCGCATGGTAGAAGTCGCCGCTGCGCATCAGGTTCATCCGCTCCATGACACAGCGCACCGAGGCGTTCGGCGGTATATTGACCGACTTCCCGGTCCGTGAACGGACCTTTCCCTCGAACGACATCAAGGAGCATTCGAGGGTCGCCCGGATCCGCTGGCGCGTGTCATTGACGACCCAGGTCGAGACGCCGCATTCTTCTTCTTTGATGGACACCAGCACCGGTGCGCTGGCCAGGCGCACCGCCTCAAAGGCGGCCTTCTTGCGCAGGTAGTAGTCCACGACCGACCAGCCGATCTCGCCCCAGGCGTCCGGGAACATCCAGAACATGCTACCGCCGCAATCGAACTTGCGCCGCCGGGACTGTTCGATGGCCGTCTTGAGCGCCTCGGCCTGCAGGAGTTGGGAGGCGTCCACAAGCTGCTCCAGCGACATGGCCGCCGAGTCCCCGGCCAACAAATCGATTGCCGCCAGCACCTTGAGGTTGCCGGTCCGTCCTTTTTCCATGAAGCCGTGGGCGTTGGTGTGGAAACGAAAACCCTCGGAGTCAACCGCGCGCTGGCTTTCGGGCAGGTAGTCGGCGATGGATTCCAACGCCGGCATCCCGAAGTAGCCATATTCAGAATTGAACGTGCAGTGTGCGCGCCGGTAATTTCGGTAGTCGATTTGATCGTTGCCGCCCGAGGCAATGCTGATGGACCACCAGTGCTGGTCGCCCTGATCTTCATCGTTCACATCTGCCCCGCCCCACGGGCTCGTCGGCCGGTAGGGCCGGTCGGGGTCAAGGCCCTTGAGCAAACGGGGGATCAACTCGTGTTCGAGGACCAGACTGGTGTTCGACTCGCACCCGGGATACCAGTTGTTGTCGAAAGCCCAATCGGATTCGTTGCTGCCGCACCACAGCGCAATCGAAGGATGGTTGCGCAGCCGCGGCACCGCCGCCTCGATTTCATCGGCAAGCCGGCGTCGGAAGCCGGCGTCGTCGCCGGGATAGATGAAGCAGGCCATCATAAAGTCGTGCCACAGCAGAATACCGTTGGCGTCGCAGAAGTCGTAGAAATCATCCTCTTCATAGATGCCGCCGCCCCACACGCGCAACATATTCAGGTTGGCATCCTTCACCAGGGAAAGCACCCGCTCGCGTTTCTCCGGTGTCACGCGCGCAATGATGCCGTCGAGCGGCGCCCAGTTGGCGCCATTGACGAAGCACTTCTCGCCGTTGACCACGAACGTGAACGACTTCCCCTTGGGCACACCGGCGAGCGGTTCCTGCAGGAGCGCGATCTCGCGGATGCCGAAACGCACGGTCCGGGTCGCGCCCAGCATCCGTCCGCTCGTCAGCCGTGCATCGAGTGTGTAGAGATGCGGCTCGCCCATGGGCCGCGGCCACCACAGGCGCGGCCGCGCGACCTTGAACACCGCCTCGACGCGCGTGCGTCCCGGCCGAAGCGCCTTCAAGGCCAGAGTCCGCTTGCCGATTCCAGGGATGGAGAGCGTCAGCGCGGACTCCCTAGACGTATCCGTAACGTTCTCAACGTCGGTCACGACGGTGACGACCGCCCCCCTGCCCTTGCCGGTGAGCCGGGTACGGACCCACACATCGCGCAGGGTGACGGCCTCGAGGATTTCCAGCCGCACGGGGCGCCAAATGCCGCAATTGACCAGCCGCGGCGCCCAGTCCCATCCGAAGGTGAACGCCGCCTTGCGCACCCAGATGCTCTCATGGGTTCCCTTGCCGTATTTCGCCAACGGCTTGCTCTTCGCCTCGGCCACGCCGGCGTCGAGCCGGACGACCAGTTCGTTGTCGCCCTTGCGCAGGGCCGGGGTTACCTCAAAGCGGTGCACGATCAGCGCGTTGGAGGACCGACCAATTTCCACGCCATTCAGCCACAGCACGGCGTTCAGATCCAGTCCCTCGCAGACCAACTCGACACGCGACCCGGTATCGCCCTCGAACGTAAAGCTCCGCCGGAACCACCAGAACCGGTCCTCAACCCAGGCGCAGGCCGGGGCATTGCGGTCGTACAGGGGCTCGGCAATGCGGCCGTGGCGCAGCAGATCCAGATGCACCTCGCCGGGAACGACCGCCTCGAGAGCCCCGTCCCAGTTCAAGGCGGCAGGCCGGGTTGCGTCGTTGACGGACAAGGGTTTTTCAAGAAGTTGCCAGGTGCCATTCAGATTGATCGTTTTCATAGTTTTACCGGAACGCTCATCTCCAAGTCCCGCTTGAGGGTCATCCTTACTTCAAAAACAGTTCCACGACAGGAATCTGGACATTGGGCTTGGTCTGCGGCAGCATGAGACAGGTCGTTTCCTTGCCGACGCCGAGTTGGCGCCCATGCCACTCATCGATCCCCATCTGGACCTCCGAGCCGTCGTGGAGCAGTTGCGCATATTCCACGCGGTTCGCGTAGTCCCCGCCGTCCAGGAACAGATGCTTGTACGGCCAGTTCAGAATATGCACATAGAGCCGCTTCCGTTCTGGGTTGTAGGTGAGTTTGCAGCCTTCAGGACACCGGAACCCGGCAGGCGCCTGAGTGCAGCTGTATATGCTCCGGCTGTGGCGGCGCATCCACTCGCCGATGCCCTTGAGCCGCGCCACAGCCCGCTCGTCGAACTCCCCGCGCGCGGTCGGTCCCACGTTCAAAAGCAGGTTGCCGCCCTTGCTCACGCAGTCGATCAGCGTGCGGATCAGTTCGTCGGTATCCCGCCACGACTGTTCGTCGCGGTGATACCCCCAGGACCCGGAAAAGGTCTGGCAGGCCTCCCACACGACCGGCTTGCCGTCCACGCAAGGCCACTCGCGGGGCTGAACCTGCTCCGGCGTCTTGACATCGCCCGATCCCGGCAGGTCGAGGCGGTCGTCAAGAATGACGCGGGGCTGCAGCTTCCGGATCATCTTCACCAACTTCTCGCTCTGCCAGTCGTTCCGGCCCTTGCCCGTGCCATCGTCTTTCGGGTAGCTGAAATCGTACCAGAGGATATCAATGTCGCCGAACTGGGTGAGCAGTTCACGCGTCTGCCCGCGCAGGTATTCCGCATAGCGGGCCATATCCCTGCCTGCATTCATCTTGGCGCGCTCCTCGGCCGGGAGCGACTTATACGGGCCGATGTGCGGGTCGATAATGTAATCGGGGTGATGCCAGTCGATCAGCGAGTGATAGAGCCCCACCCGGATGCCCCGCTTCCGGAAGGCGTCGATCATGGGCCTGAGCAGGTCGCGCCCCGCCAGCGTGTTGGTGGCCTTGTAGTTGGTCAACTTCGAGTCCCACAGGCAGAACCCCTCGTGATGCTTGGTGGTGATCACAAAGTACTTCATCCCGGCGCCGGCCGCCGCCTCCGCCCAGGCGTCCGGATCATACAGATCGGGCTCGAACCGCTTGAAATACTTGCGATCATAGACCTCGTTGGGAATCGCCTCATTATGCCGGACCCATTCATGGCGGGCGGCCATGGAATAGAGCCCCCAATGGATGAACATCCCGAACCGGTCCCTGACAAACCACGATGTGTCCGCTCCCGCCGACTTGAATTCAGCAACTGCTTTTTTCATCTTAACCATCATGCCCTCCCCAGGAGCTTACGATACTGCTTCTTGCCCTTACGGCATTTTCTACCGCTTCCCGTCGTTCGGGCCGTGCCACAGTTTAAACGTCTTGTCCCAGGTCCAGCCCGGCGTCTTGTCCAGGATCAAGTCCTCCATCGGCGGGTTGCGACGCAGGAAGGCCTGGGTCTCTTGCCAGGTCTTGATGCCGCTGATCGCGTCGAGCACCTGGATATTCTGCCAGCCGAGGCAGTTGGCGACCTTGAGGCACGGCTCGAGGTCCATCCCCTTCAGATAGGCGTGCAGGAACCCGGCAATGGCCGAGTCGCCCGAGCCGGTCGCGCTGCCCATCTTCTTGCACAGGAAGGCCGGACACCACAACTCGCGCGAGGACCAGTTGTCCGGGTTCCCGGGCCGGGCCGCGCCCAACCCCTTGAAGGCGCTCTTTTCCCGGGTCCGGAAATAGAACCCGCGGCGGCCCGCTTTGAGCGCGGTCATTTTGGCGCCAAGCTCCAGCACCTTGCCGGCCAGGCGCGAGTAATCCGCGCCGCCCAGCACGTCGAGCAGATCCGTGCTCCGATGCTTGGCCTTGAGTTTAAGATACGCCTCCCGCTCCAGCATGAACATGGTCTCCTCCACCGAGGGCAGGTACATGTCCACGTAGGGCAAAATCCGCTTCAGGATCTTGTTCCAGGGCGCTCTCCCGGTGGGCGCTGCCGGGTCGGGCAGGGACATGTCGCACGACGTCGTGACTCCGGCGTCCTTGGCGATCCGGAATATCCGCTCCAGTTCACGGCCTTCGTTGGAGTACAGGCGGCGCATGAGCGGGGGATAGCCGAAATGAAAGTGCCGGCATTGGGCAATAAGTTTCGGCTGAAGGTCATCCGCGCCGAACAGATCGTTCGTGCCGGGGTTGTGCAGAAAGATGCGGTCAATGCCGGGCGGCGCGAGCGCCACCGTGTAGGAACTGGTGGCGTTCTTCATCGCGCGGATGCCGTCCGCATTGCCGCTGTGGCGCAGCCGCTCCATTGTCATGCGGCCGAAATCGTCGTCGCCGACGCGGGCGGTGAAGACCACCTTGCTGCCCAGGATCTTAAGGCCGATGCCCGTATTGGATACCGGCCCGCCGGTGCTCAAGGTGACGTCGCCCATGTTCAGCATTTTGCCGGGCGTCAGCAGGTGGCCGATGTCCAGAATCCCCGTGTCCGGGAAACTCGGAATCACATCGAAACACAAATGCCCCGCCGCCATGATGTCGTACTTATGTGCCATGTTGTCTCCTTATCCGTGCTCAGTATTCAGTGTTCAGTGTTTAATGTTCAGTGTTCAGGAGTCAGCCTGAACAGCAGCGTTACAATCTTTTTGGCGCCAACCGTAAAGCGCGCGGTGCGCCGACCGACCGCGCGTAGTTTGACTGCGGCCTCGGGCTGCGGGTCTTCGTTCAGATTCGTCGTGATCACGGACTTGAACGGCACGCCCAGCGTCAGTTTGCCTTCCTGCGCCGCGCCCGTCGGATTCCAGATCCGCACGATCAACCCGTCGTTTTTCTCCGCCTTCTTCAGGCAGGCCACCTCCAGGTCCGCGGCGTTCAGCGCGACCATGCTCTCCTTACCCGTCCGCACGGCGCCGATCATCTCTGAACAGACCAGCGGCCGCGAGAAGTCGCGGTACGCCTGCCACAGTTTTCCTTGTTGCCAGCCGCCCGCATGCGGATAGAGCGCATACCGCACCGTCAACCGCCCCAGATGCTGGGCGCCAGCCCACTGCGCCTCGCCGGTTCCCTCCGGCCAGCGCCTGAGCTGCATCGCCCGCAACAGCGTCAGGGTCAGGACATCGCTCTTTTCGCCCGCGACAAAGTACTCGGGCAGACCGAGATTGAGAATCGCCAGGCCGCACCGCCCGTCGGACAGGCCGGCAAAACCGAAATTCGGATAGCCGTCCACCGTCTCGATCCATGTGGACATGTCCGGCTGCTTTGTGGGCCGCTCGTCCACGTTGAACTGGCCGCCAGCGTAGGTGGTGTCGGTCACGATCCCGGTGGGAAAACAGACCCGCACGCGGTGGTCGCGGCAAGGGTTGTCGATCGTGGTTTCGACGTCGAGCCGCCGACCTGAGCGGGTCAGCGACAGCCGCGAGGTCATGAGTACCTGCCCCTTCTCCGGCGTTCCTTCCCTGGCCGCGGGTGGCCGGGCCAGCGGCAACTCCAGGCGCACCTTGACCTCGATCGTGGCGCGCCACGGCGTAGTCTCGACCACGGCGATCTCGGCGGGGCCTGACGTTGTGACGGGCTGGCCGACCGGCTTGAAAAGCCAGGGGTCGCCAACGTCGCCAACGTCTTCAAAATAGTGCAGTCCGCAGTAGACGGCCCCGGTTTCCTTGTGAGTCAAGTCAACCCGCCCGTCGTCACGCACGACCGCCTTGAGAAACCCGTTCTCCAGCGTACGGCCGGCGCGGATCAGGGAGGGAGGCGTCACGACGGCGGTGGACGCCGCCGCTGCGGTTACCTTCAAGGTCAGCCAGCTCAGCGGCGCAAGGGGCGGCGCCTCGAACTGAATGCGACAGCGGTGGGTCGGCATGGGCCGCCCGACGAGGCCCATGACGGACGACCCGCCCTCGTGAAGGAATTGGACGTGCGGCTGGATTTCGGTCCCGGTGTCGGTGACCAGACAAAGGTTCCCCTCGGCTTTCCGTCCGGGAATATCCACATCCATCTGGCAGAATCCGCCACGCGGCCGTGTGTCCAGATTGAAAAGGACCAGATGCGGTTCCGGAGTCTGGCGTTTGGCGGTGGCGGGCAAGATCGCCGGCTGTATCAGACTGCGGCAGGCATCATCGATCAACCCCTCGCTCATGGTCTGCACGTCGACCAGGCGACCCAGGATGTCGTCGGTCACCTTGTTCAGGCTGCAGCCGTCAATGGAATCGTGCGCCTGGCTGGCAAGCAGGAGTTTCCAGGCTTCGGTCAGGGATGCCGCCGGATACTCCGCACCTTTCATCCAGGCCCAGACGCTGGCCGGTTCGGCCATGTCGACGAGCATGTGCTCGGCCATCCGGTTGGCGGTCTTCAAGGGCATGCGCGCCGACAGGGTCGCCCACCAGACGTCCCGGTCCAGCGCGCCCGCCTTGGCGTCGCGCAATTCCCCGACGTGCACGGGCAGGTTCGTACCGGCTTCGCGGCGGAGAGCGGCGAAGTATTCCGGCAAGGAACTGTCCCGCACCCGCAGGTCGGAAAAGACCTTGTCGGCGGCGGCAATCAGTTTCGGGGTCGCCGGGAACGGCGGAGTGTGGTCCATGCAGTTGAAGCCGATCAGGTGCGAGGTCGCCGCGCCCCGCGCGGTGGTGTCGCGCAGTTTGGCCAGATAGGGGCGCAGGTATTGGGGATGCCACCCCTCCCTGCTGTTGAGGCATGGATAACTGTAGGGATCGTGGTGCATCAGCCCGTCAACGCGGTAAGGATACCAGTTGTCCGTGAACGCATATTCCCAGTTCTGGTCCGGCGTGTCGTGGATCACGTTGGCGATGACCTCGTGGTAGAGCAGACAGTAGAAATTGGTGCGGCCGTAGCGTGCGGCGAGATGGAGGGTCAGGACTTCCGAGCCGTCGGGGCTTTGCCAGCGGAATTCGCGCGGGGCGCGCTGGTCGGAGATTCCCTTGTAGATGACCGCCGACCGGACGTCGAATCCGTTGTAGAGTTGCGGCAGTTGCGCGATCTGGCCGTTGGAACAGGCGGTGTAGCCTTCGCGCATGGCGCCACCCAGGGACTCGGACGCCGCGATGCCGACCAGCAGGTTGCGCGCCACCGCTTCGCCGTGCAGCAGCGGCATATCCGGCAGCGTATACCACGGCCCGACCATGATCCGCTTGGCCCGGACGAGTTTGCGCAGCCTCGCGGCCATCTCCGGCCGAAGGCGCAGGTAGTCCTCCATGCAGATGGACTGGCCGTCCATCTGGTAGTGCTTGAACGCCGGATCCCGCTCCATGAGCTCGATCAGGCGGTCATTGTGGTGCAGCAGGTGCCGCCGGTAGCCCACGAAGGAGAGCAACCATTCGCGGTCCCAATGCGTGGCGTTGATCACATGCAGGGTTTTCTTCCGGGAAACTGCTTTCATTCTTATAACTCCTCACGCCTTACCGATCATCACTCCCGTTGTCGATCCTACGCCCAGCAGCGCGGTCAGCACCAACCGGCGGCGGGGCTCATCCGGATGGGCCAGCCGCCAGTAGAGGAGGCGGGCGGCACCGTGCCGCCGACGGACTCGATGGCGGAGCGCAGTCCGGTCAAACGTTTGCGCGACCTGTTCGTTACATTCACAAGCGGCAAAAAATATCGGTACGCTTTCGGCAATGCAAGCAGTAATATTCTTGGTATACGGAAGGGTGGAAGGATGCGTTGTCGTTTCACTCTAGCCGTTCGACGAAGGCGAACGGGGGTTCACCCCGGGTCGATCACCGTCGCCCCTTGTGCGACGGCTACAGAAGAGGGAGCAGGCGTTCTTTTTCCTCTTCTGTAGCCGTTCGACGAAGGCGAACGGGGGGGCGAGGGTTACAGGCTACAGAAGAAAAACAGAAGAATAAGCAGTCATTCTTTGAAGAATATGTTATATTTCTTTAGTTAAGTGCTCAAAGATTTTCGACAGCAAGGAATAAAGAAGAATGCGTATGAACCGGTCGCTATTCAGCTGTGTCCTGGCTCTGAGCCTGGGCTTGGCCGCTCGCGGAGCCGACTACTATGTGGACGGCGCGGCGGCGTCGGGCGGCGACGGGTCCGCCTCGGCCCCCTATACCACCATCCAGCAGGCGGCGGATGTGGCGCAGGCGGGCGACACCGTGTTCATCAAGCCCGGCACGTACTCCGAATCGGTCAAGCCGAAGCACTCGGGCACGGAAGGGAGCCCGATCACCTTCCGGAATTGTCCCGGCGAGAAGAGGCCCACGATCTGCGGCGGCGACCGCGTGACGGGGCCGTGGACGAAGGAAGGCACCAATATCTACTGGGCGTCGTGCAACTGGGGGATGGGCGTTCCGGGCCGGAACCAGGTGGTGGTGGATGGCGACCTGATGATCGAAGCTCGCGAGCCGAATATCGCGGGCAAGGAGCAACTGGCGACGGTGCGGCGCGACGGGCGGCTGTTTTACATGAAGTACAGCAAAACGGATGCGGTGTTCACAGCCGGGCCTTCCGTCCTGACCGGTTACGGATTGGCCAACTCCGTTTACTGCAATCCGATGTTCGTGGAGGGGCCTGATGCGGCAAAGAGAGGGAAAGACGCCTGGAAAGGCGCGGTTTGCTGGCAACCCCATGGGTGGTCCGCCGCGAGCGCGC